>JBAUJD010000135.1:0-6796 GCA_049683515.1 Thermosynechococcaceae cyanobacterium
ACCTTACAGGACCAAACAGTGATTATTCATGCTGAAAAGCATCGTGCTAACACCCATAGATTTCGTTTTATTCTTCTTGACCTGAAACGCGATAGTGAATAGCAGTTTTTCCTGACGTGTTTAGAACCTTGCCGTGCTCCACCGTGGCGTAAATTAGCGATCGCCGCAGATCATCCGCTGTATTGCTACAATGCAATACATGAAGGCTTTGCTCCTCGCCCGTTCTAAGGAAGTTCGCGACGATGGGTCTATGGTCGAGATTGTGGTTTGGGAAGTGCCAGAGCCAGTCCACCCTTGCACCCACCAGTACAAGTATCGATTGTTCTATGGGATTCCAGGTGAGCCCAGAGTTCGCTACGACAACGAGCGTGGAAAGGGAGATCACCGGCATCTGTCCGGATCCGAATCTCCGTACATTTTCACCACGCTCGATCAGTTATTAGATGATTTCGAGCAGCACGTAGAAAATTGGAGTTCGCAATGAAGGCTATAATTGAAGTCGCTACTCAAGGATCGGCGGTGAGCACTGCACGAAGGCAGATCGCGGCTTCACGGAAGGGTCGTCAGCCCGACTTTCACTTAAGCTTTGAATCGACACGGTCGCTGTTCGGAGAGCTAACGCCCGCGCGGGTGGAGTTGCTCGATACCCTTCGCAGGGTCGGCCCGTGTAGTGTCTATGCTCTGGCGAAGAGCGCAGAGAGGAATTATTCGAACGTGCACGCTGACGTAGGTCGCCTTGAACAGATTGGCTTGATTGAACGCACTAATGAGGACGCTGTATTGGTCCCATACGAGGCAGTCGAGATTCGTCTACCCCTGGCGCGAGTGGCTTGAACGGAGGAAGTTCTCTATGTTTGACCTACTAATGGAGTTTGCTGATGAGGACCATGCTTTTGCAGAAGAAGGCATGGGCGACTATGCCATAGCGCTTCATCAGGAAGACCAAAATTATTCTTCTCGGCCTGAAACGCGATAGTGAATAGCGGTTTTACCCAAGGTATCTAGCACCTTGCCGTGCTCCACCGTGGCGTAAATTAACCAGCGATCGCCGCACATCATCCGCTGCTGGGTTCTGCACTCTAAATAGGCCACTGATTCACTGAGCACTAACCCATCTTGCTCCGTATATTCGGTGTCCAGCGTCGGCACTGCCGTCGGGTCAGACACGCGATCTCGAAAGAAGTGCTCCCGTAAAGTGCGCCCGTGCTGCAATAAATTAAGCACAAATGGGGTGTCGGGTTGGAGCACGTCGTCTAGCCCCCGCTCGGATGCGATCGCAATCATAATCCCCGGGGGCGTAAAGGTTGCTTGAGACACCCAAGAGGTGAGAATGCTGCGATGTCCTGTGGGTGTTCGGTAGGTGACCACACAGAGCGACCCGATCACACGGCCCATCGCCTGGGCAGTGCGATCTACCTTCTGCACCAGCAGCGGCTTTGCAAACACCCGCTTCTTTCTGTGTTTCTGGAGGGCCATTGCAAAGGTTACACCCGCCATCTGACAGTCTTGTAAGACCTCTTCCGTGGGAGTGAACCGAATCCGCAAGGTCTCAAAGCCAAAGCTAAAGTTGGCATCTTTAAATTTGCGCTCAATAAAATCGATCGCCTCTCCACCCCAGCCATAGGAGCCAAACACACCCACCAGCTTCCGACGGGTGGCGGTTGCTAAAACCGTACTGAGCGCCGTTTGAATTTGACTCGGAGCATGACCGCCCAAGGTAGGGGAGCCAATAATAATGCCGTCACTGTCTTCGATCAGGGTCGCGAGGTCTAGTGGGTCAGTCTGCTCACAGTTAATGGACTGCACCTGAATACCCGACTGAATTAAGCCCTGTGCGATTGCATCGGCAGCAATGGCAGTATTTCCATAGGCAGAGGCATAGAGCAGAGCGACCTTAAAATCTTGCTGCTGCTGTTGCTGACACCATTCGACATAGGTTGCCGTCAAACGGCTGAGGCTATAGCGAATTAGGGGACCATGCCCTGGCGCATACATACGGGCTGAGTAGTCAGAAAATTTAGCAATCGCGGCTTCAACCTGCTTGGCCTGGACCACATGGAGACAGTCGAAATAATAGTTGCGATCGCATTCTAGAGACTGCCAATTCACATCCCACAGCTCATCCCCGCACAGGTGAGCGCCGAACAGTTTATCGGTGTATAAAATTTGGGTACAGGGATCATAGGTACACAATCCATCGGCCCACCGAGGGGTTGGGATTGCCGAAAAACGGAGGTCGTGATCGTCGCCAAGATCTAGCGTATCGCCGTCCCGGACGACGGTGATTTGTTCTGACCATGGGGCCATTGCCTGTTCGAGCACAAGGGCAGCGGGTTTTGTACAGATAACCTGTGCCTGAGTCGCCTTTGCCAGTAGCACCTTCAGCGTTGCCAGCCGATTAGGATTGACGTGGTGCAAAATCACGTAATCAATCCGATGCAGAGAGATACAGTTGACCAAAGCTTCTAGATAAATATCAGTAAAAGAAGCACCGGGAGGATCAATCAGCGCTGTCTTCTGAGCACGAATGAGGTATGAATTAGCGGTGGTGCCTTGCTCACGGGCATACTCTTTTTCAAACTTAAGCTGTTCCCAGGTGCGCGATCGTAAGACAAAGGTTTGAGCGCCAATGTCTTGAACTTGGACATCGCGGGAACGGATTGTTATTGATGGTGGACTAGCAATCATGGTGAATTTCTCTATATAAAAGGAATGGACACTAATCTAAAAAATTCATACTTGGATACATGAGGCTTTTGCACTGGCCCCCTAAATCCCCCATTCTGGGGGACTTTAAGCACTTGTCTCACCACAGTTGGTCGTATTGCAAAGACTGGAAGTATAACCGCCATATTATGAATAAGGTCTATTCACATTGAGGGCGAAAGATTCCAGTTCTCTTCCGTCTTAATCGAGCGAGAGTATGAGGTCAAAGTCCCCCACAGGTGGGGGATTTAGGGGGCGAATGCAGGAAACTCACTATTTTTCAAATCTCCTCTCAAGCCGATCTCAACGTTCAACACTAACCCCATTGGGACTCGCATGCTCTAGCTGTGTGTCATGCTCTAGTTCGCTGCGACGGCGCTGAGAGAGCCGTTCTTCGGGGTCTATGCCTTCAAAGGTAGGGGGCAGCCACACCCGCACCACCAGCAAGAGCGCCAGAGTGGCGAGGAATAAGCAGGTCATCGAAACCTGCAGCCAGGGAATCTCTAGAATGCCGTTCACAATCACTTCTCTGAGCGCCGAAACAATGGAGACTTCGACGGTCACACCAATGGAAACGCGCCGTTCCCGCAGGTAGATGATCAATAGTCGAAACAGCTCGACCAAAATCAAGATGAACAAAATGTCGGCGGTTACATTGGGCAAATTGAGCGGCGGCAGTAAAGACAGAAACATATCCCTAAGCTGCAGCACCATTGAGCCAAATAGGCCAAGACAAAGGCAAATAACGATTAAATCCTGAACAAATTCCAGGGAGCTGACAATATTGCTGCGGTTAAGCCAACGCATTCTATTGTGTATGGGCGTGTCTAGAAGGTTCATTGAACCCGTCTCCTTAATAGTGATTGCCGACTTTGCGATGGCGAACAGCGGTCAAGCCTTCTAAGTTAGAAACTCGACCCTGTTCAACGGTGCTGTAGATGATCCAGTGATCGCTGCACTCTAGTCGGCTAGTCACTTGGCACTCTAGATAGGCCAGTGCCTCTGCCAAAATTGAGGCTCCGTTACTAGCGGCATAGACCTTGATTCCGGCAAAGCGATCGCTTCCAGGGGGAAAGCGCTTCAGAAAATGCCGCATCAGCGGCTGAGCCGTCTCCTCCGTCAGGATATTGAGGACAAAGCGATCGCCCACCTGCAGCAGGGACTCAATGGCCCGATCTTTAGCCACGGCAATGGCAACCCCCAGTGGCTCTAAGCTAGCCTGAGTCACCCAAGAGGCCAACATTGCACTGGAAGCGTCTTCCTTTTGGGCCGTCAGAATATACAGTCCACCGCTCAGTCGCCCCAGGGCAAGTTCTAAGTCTGTATCTATCGCCTTAAGCTGCTGAATGGTGCGATCTCGCGTGATCCACTGCCCTAAATCAATCCCAGCTTCTTCGCACTGCCGCACCAGATCGTGATCGGGCGCTGCCTTGACCAAAATAGGCGGAAAGGCTTCCGTCAGCCCCATTCCTTGCAAAGTACTACGGAAGGGATAAATGGGTTCATCTTCGCCGCCGCCTGATTCAAAAAGACCAATAGACTGCTTCCGACCCAGCGCCGCCACAATGCTGCTCAGGGCAGTCTGTGACGTGGCACGGTTCGACTGTGACGGCATCCCTAATACGATGCCGGCTGCCATCTGTACCAGCTCTCTAAGATCGTGGGGATCGACCGCATCAAGATCAACGCATTCCACTACCACCCCTGTCTTGGTGATGCCTTGGGCGATGCTCTGGGCCAGTGTTTCTCCGTAGCCGTAGCCCGCTTCGTAAAAGACGACCACGAGCTGATCGAGCTGAGTCTGCTGTTCGCTCCAGTTTCTGTATCGCCCCATCCAATCTGGAATGTGATGCTTGAGGAGCGGTCCGTGTCCGGTGGCGATGGTTTGCACATCAAGATTTGCTGATCGTTTGAGGGCGCTCAACACCGAACGAGCATTGGGACGCATCAAACAGTCGTAATAGTACTGAAAGTGCGGTGCTAAACGATCCGGCTCTTCGTCATAGAGCAGATCGTTGCAGTAGTGCATCCCAAACGCATCGCAAGTGAACAGGGTATTTGTTTTGGCGTCGTGGGTAAAAATCGTATCGGGCCAGTGCAGGTTAGGGGCCGAGATAAAGGTTAGTTCATGACCGTCCCCTAAATCGATGAGATCGCCCTGTTTCACCACCTGAGAATAAAAGGGCTGATGCACCATATTCTCAAGGAACTGAATCGCTACCTTTGCGCCCACCACCGTGACTTTAGGGGCCAGGGCCAGCACCTCCTTCACCAAACCGCTGTGGTCTGGCTCTGTATGGCTCACAATTAAATAATCCAGGTCAAACCAGTCAATGTTTTCGGCCAGCGCGTCTAGATATTGGCGACCAAATTTAGCATGACTGGTATCAATGAGAGCCGTCTTGTCGCCGTACACCAAGAATGAGTTGTAGGTCGTACCGTCCTGGAGGCCAAACTCAATGTCAAAGCGATCGCGGTCCCAGTCGAGGCAGCGCAGCGCGAGGGTTTCCGCTCCAATCGATTGAGACTGAATCGTGAGTCGCCCCTGAATAGGTCTTTCAACTGCGGGTGCAGATAGAGTGGTCATCATTTGCTCCTCAGGCTCTGCTGAATTGAGATACAACGTAAAAGTTCATACCTTTATCTTGGATTCAGAAGCAATGATTTGTAAAATGTCAATATTTTATTCGTTAGATTAGTTTTTTTTATGCTTTTACATTCTAAGTATTATTTTTGCAAATATTTAATGAAATCTATCTTTTCAATCTTTTTTGCGGTATTTTTCAATCAAAAATCTGTGTCAAACCCGCTTGTTGCGGCATTCCAGGGAAAATCTTGGTCAATTAATTGATTAAAATCTATTTATACAATAAAAAACATTGAATTTGCTTTATTCTCGTCCTGGGCTTTGTTGAGGTATATTAATGGAAAGCAAAAATTTAGCAACAAAAATGTTGTTAAAGTAGTTGAAATGCGAGCTGGATAGCAATCTGTGATGACAACACAGCCCAAAATCATTGTTTTAGATGATGACCCCACAGGTTCACAAACCGTTCATAGTTGTTTGCTTCTCACTCGCTGGGATGTCGAAACGTTAAAGGTTGGGCTAACAGATCGCGCTCCGCTGTTCTTTATTCTCACCAATACCCGCGCCCAGCCTCCAGAGGTCGCAGCCGAGACAGTTCGAGAGGTTTGTCGCAATTTAGTGGATGCGATCTCAGCCACCAACACCACAAAATTTCTCGTCGTCAGTCGCTCAGACTCCACATTGAGAGGGCACTATCCCATCGAAACGGATGTGATTGCAGAAGAACTCGGTCCGTTTGACGCTCATTTTATGGTCCCTGCTTTCATTGAAGGGGGACGGGTCACCCTCGATAGCGTCCATTATTTAGAGATAGACGGGAACCTAACCCCCGTTCACGAAACTGAATTCGCGAAAGATTCTGTGTTTGGCTATCACCACAGCTATCTGCCCGACTATGTGGCGGAGAAAACTTGCAACAGCATTCCCGCAGACCAAGTGAAACGCTTCCTGTGTTCAGACATCCGAACGGGCCTGCAAGAACAACTGTTAGCGCTCCAGGACAATACCTGCGTGGCCGTCGATGCCGAAACCCAGTCCGATCTCGACCATTTTGCCAAAGAGGTGTTTAAAGCGGTCGATCAAGGCAAGCGTTTTTTGTTTCGCAGTGCCGCCAGCCTCCTCACCGGACTCGCCCAGTTACCTCCTCAACCCTTTCCAGCCAAAGAGATGGTGCAATACGTGCGCCAGAGTAAAGCGGGAGTCTATATCGTCGGCTCCCACGTCAAAAAAACAACGGAGCAACTGGCTGCGCTCTTAAAAATGCCAGGAGTTGTGGGCATCGAAATCGATGTAGCCCAGTTGCGAGATTCAAGCGATACCACCAGCCTGCTCGCCGATATTCTGGGCCAAGTGAAATCGACCTATCAGCAGGGGCTAACCCCCGTGGTTTATACCAGTCGTCAGGAGCTAACCTTTGCCGATGTGTCCACCCGGCTCCACTTTGGCGTTAAGGTGTCGTCATTGTTGATGGATATCGTGGAGAACTTGCCGCCAGACATCGGT
>JBAUJD010000136.1:0-2330 GCA_049683515.1 Thermosynechococcaceae cyanobacterium
GTTGGGCACCTCGACCTGACGCCCGGTTTTATCGATCAAGACGGCCTGGTTCTGATTGCTACCAAAGCCACTGTTGGGCTGGTCAACGGGGTTGGTTGCGATCGCATCCAATCCTTTCCGCTCCAGCTTCTCTTTTGCCGGGGTGACGATATCCCCCGTCTGAGCCGCGAACCCAATCAGACGCTGGTGGGGCTGTTTAAGTTGACTGAGTTCCGCAAGAATATCTGGAACTGGCTCCAACTCCAGCGATTGGGGTAACTCTTTTTTGGGTAGCTTGGTGGCCGAATAGTGGACGGGTTTTACATCCCCCACCGCCGCTGCCATAATCGTCCAGTCTGCTGTAGGGAAGAGCTTGAGGAGTTGCGATTTCATTTCTGCAGAGGTGGGCGTTGCGATCTCATTGATCTCAGCAATCGGCGACAACGGTTCCAACAAGGATGCATGAACCAAAGACACCTTTGCCCCTCGATGCCAAGCCGCCAGCGCCAGCGCCACCCCCATTTTCCCTGTAGACGGATTGCCGATAAATCGTACCGGGTCTAACGGCTCCCGCGTCCCCCCTGCAGTGATGAGCAACGTCTTACCGACCAGATCTCGGCTTCCCTTTGTGTGCTCAAGGGAAGCGAGATAACTCAGAATATCCTTGGGTTCTGCCATCCGCCCTAACCCCACCGTGTCACAGGCTAATAGACCGGCCCCCGGACCGATGGAGTGATAACGAGAGTCCTGCTGAAGCTGTTGCCAGTTGCGCTGCACTGAAGGCTGCTGCCACATCGTTGTATTCATGGCCGGGGCCAGCAAAATCGGACAATCCGACGCCAGCACCGTATTGGTCAATAGATTATCGGCCAAACCATAGGCCAGTTTGGCAAGGGTGTTTGCGGTTAGAGGAGCCAGTAAAATAAGATCAGCCCAATCCGCCAACTCAATATGGAGCGGTCGTTGATGAGTCGCCTCCCAAAGACTCGCGTCATCATAGGCCGAATGCCGGCACAGCGTCGTTACCGTTAGCGGTGCCACAAACGCCTGGGCCGCATCCGTTAGCATTGCCCGAACTTCGACGCCAGACTTCACCAAGGTAGAAATAATTTCACACACCTTGTAGGCAGCAATGCCGCCACCAATACCAATCAGAACGCGGAGGGACACAGGTTGAGAGAACGGCAACTCATGAACCCATCAGTTCCCTACTCGAAAACTGGCTACTGTATACACACAAGAATTGAACAACACCTAAAAGTGTTTCACTGGCCCTCCAGAATTGGGGGGCCGGGGAGGCCATGCAGGGTGGAATGAATTGCATACAAATTTATCTGTGCAGAACAGCGAAGATTAGAAGCCGAAGAACTCGCTAGGAGCTAAGCAGATGAGGACCGAACTTAACCCAACCGTTTCAGGATTCGTCAAAGGCTTCTAAGTCCAGCAGATACAGATAGGGTTCGGCCAATTCAGGCCGCTGAAAGGCAACCGATCGCAAAAGGTGCCAATCGCCTAGAGCTGCAAACGGTGTCTCGTAATCATCTTCTTCAAGACGCTTTGCTAACTGCTCAACATCTGCCTTTGTGTAGTTAGACACTTCAGGATTCAGGGTATCAGGAACGCTCATAGGCCAATGCTTTACTCACCATTTCTATCTTAGGGTGGATACCCTCATTTGTGAAAAACTGTTACATCCAACTGACGTCTCGTTTCACCTCTTTGTACAGGCGTCGTGATACCCTAATCGCCAGAGGCCAGAGTGCACAGACCACAAGGCTGATAGTAAGAGTGAGATTTTTGGCTTAGGAACAAAATTTTATGGCAGTTATAGACACCCAAGGTCGCTTATTTGGCAAAGTTAGCATCTTAGATGCTGGCGCAGTTCTTGTGATTCTGTTCGTCGTGTTAGGTATTTTTGTCCTTCCGGGCAGTGGTGGACCCATTGTGGGCAATAGTAGCTCCCAGGCTATTGAGGTCGATGCCCTCGTATTAGGACTCAGCGCTCGCAGTCCTGAGAAGCTGATTAAGGCAGGCGACAAAACCAACTTTATTATTCGCAATGCCCCATCCGGCGAAGTCGATATCAAAACCGTTGAACTATTGCCGAGGAATCTTGCGATTACTCAGCCTGATGGTTCGGTTAAACCGCTCCCTGACCCTAGGGTAGAAGCTCAATACTCTTCTAATCTTTTGATTACGCTAGCGGGTAAAGCCGAAGTCAAGGGCGACAATATCAAGCTCGGTGGCACCGATATCAAGGTTGGCGTTCCCGTGGAGTTGGGCAGTCAACAATATAACTTCAAGGCCAGCGTCATCGACATTCGAGTCCTTAAGTAGTTCTCATCAGTACC
>JBAUJD010000137.1:0-12361 GCA_049683515.1 Thermosynechococcaceae cyanobacterium
GGGCTAGCTTATCAAACTGGAACGTCCCAATCAGGGTATCCAGCATTTCCCTCAGTGTTGAATCTTCGACCTGACGAGTGAGCTGGAGCATCTGGTCTTCGTCTAGACGAAGGGCTGCTTGATGAAACTGCTCAATCCACGGGGCCGGTAAAGCACATAGATGTTCTGCGGTGAGGCCGCCGGATGCGGGCTGCTCTCGATTTAACGGCACGGTTTGAGCCGATGGAGTCTGATACAGATAGCGAACACCCAGATGCTGGGCCATCGCGTCAAAGATATCAGCCACCTGAAAAGGCTTTCTTACAAAGTCATCACAGCCCACGGCAAGGGCTTGAGCGCGCGTCTCTTGAAAGGCATTGGCCGTCAGCGCAATAATCACCGGAGCGGCCTCTTCCTGCTGAGCCGCTCGAATCTGCTGGACTGCTTCATAGCCATTCAGTACCGGCATTTGCAGATCCATCCAGATCAGGTGGGGGTGCCAGCTTTGCCATTGGTCAATGGCCCCTTGACCATTCTCTGCCTGACGAACGTCAAAACCCACACCCTCAAGCAACTGCACCATTAAGTTGCGGCTGTCCCCGGTGTCGTCAACGACTAAGACTCGATACGGGGGGTGATGAGCGGCTAAACCCACGACTTGGGGGCATGGGGTAATCGGCTGCTCAATGGCAGCAATGGTCTGAACTGGAATCTCTAGCTTGACCAGAGTCCCGTGGCCTAGCTGGCTTTCAACAGTGAGATCGCCGCCCATTAACTGAGCAAACTTATGGCTAATCGGCAGTCCGAGACCGGTGCCTTCTTGGGCATTACGACCACTTTGGGTTTGGGTAAAGGGGGCAAAAAGGGTCGCCATTTCATGCTGTTCAATACCGTGCCCAGTATCTTCAACTTCAAACAGAAGGCGATAGGGGGTACCGTTAGCGGACGCCACCGAGTCACCATCCAGTTTTACGGAGATCCCTTGGAGCCGTAGTACAACAGAACCAACCGCTGTGAATTTAATAGCGTTGCTGACTAAGTTAATCAGAATTTGCCTTAGCTTACCTTCATCTGCATGGATGGCGTTCGGTAGTTCCGGTGCATACTCAAACTTCAGAGCTAGGTTCTTGGTCTCTGCCTTGAGCTGCAGCATGGTGTAGATTGCGTCTAACAAGGCATGCAGATCGAAGTCAGTGGGGTTTAAGGTCGTGCGGCCCGCTTCGATTTTAGACATTTCTAAAATGTCATTAATTAAGCCCAATAGGTGTTCGCCACTGCGATTAATAATGGTGATGTTATCCTGCTGCTCTGGGGTTGTGGTTTCACTGCGCTGCATCAGTTGGCTGAAGCCCAAGATGGCATTGAGCGGCGTGCGAAGTTCGTGGCTCATGTTGGCAAGAAATTCGCTTTTGGCTTGGTTGGCGGTTTCGGCACGCTGTTTCGCCTCTTCAAGCTGCTGACGCTGCTGTGTTTCTTGCTCTAAAAGTTTGGCCTGGGCAATGGCAATCCCTAATTGAGCTGCAACGGCTTCGAGTAAGTCGAGATCGCTTGGGGTCCAGTCACGGGTACGATCGCACTGCAGTAGCAAGATTGCGCCATTGATCGCACTCTTATAAGAGATCCGAATCCCCACCATCGATTGCACATTGATCGACGTCAAAAACTCGGTGAGATGGCTTAAACGAAGGTCGCTATAGACATTCGTTGATACCACTGCCTGATCTGCGCCGATGAGCTGATCGATGAAGGGATTGCCTGAATGAGGAAACTCAACGTCTCGAACGGACGGCCACTGTCCATCAAGATATTCAGTGATCAGCGGTTGCCCTGTATGGTGTGAGTCAAGGCTGGTAAACATCAGACAACGGCTGACGTTGAAGATAGTGCCAAGCTGGATCGTTGCGGATTCAAGAATAGTCTGTGGATCTAAACTTTGGCTAATCGCCTGGGTAATTTGTGTCAATAGGCTCGCTCGCTGAAGCTGCTGTTGGAGCGCTTGCTGAGTCCAGTATCGATCTAAGCTCAGGGCTACACTGTTGGTAATCGACTCCATCGCTTCCAAAAGATCGGTCGCTAGAGGCTGCTGGCTGTAGAGCATCACCATACCCAAGAAGTGTTCTTCATAGATGAGGGGATAGCCAGCAAAGGCCACCACACCAGCTTCAGCCATCCAGGCCGCCAGAAGGTCAGACTCAGTGGATAGAGTATTGGTGTGATAGAACGCTTTCTGTTGAGCCAGAGTGCCTAGGGCAGACGTTGCGATCGCAACTTGAGTCGTCATCCAAGATTGATATGCCTCCAGCCCTGTACTGGCCTGCAGCTCTAAAGACGTCTTGGCATCATTGATCGTCCAGAGCTGTGCAAGTACGATGGGCAAATGCTTGACCATGGAAGTCGTACAGGTCTTGAACATCACCGGCAACGTTGTGCCTTGAGCCAGGGCGTACCCAATTTCGGCAGATAATTCAGCTAGATTGACCCGTTCTTCCAGCGTAACTTGCGCTCGTTTACGTTCAATCTCAGTTCCGGCCCGAGCGGCAAAGATTTTGAGGATCAAATCCTGTGTCTCAAAATCTTTTTCTTCCGTCATCGGGTGTGAATCCATCGCCACCAAAATGCCCAGGGTATTGCCGAGGGAGTCAACAATCGCTTCGCCCAGGTAGGATTCTACCCCTAATGTCTTCAGGCTTTCATCACTGGGATACTCTTTCTGCACAGAGTGAAGGCAGCGAGACATCCAGCCCTGGAGAACGTCAAGACTAGGGGTGCCTGCCAATTCGTACTCTACGTTTTCTTGAAAATTATCTTGATTCCAAACCGCAAGGGTACGCACGGTTGTTTTCTGAGCATTGCTAAATTCAGCTAAAAAAACGTAGCGCACCATTAGCAACTTCGCCAGGGACCAAACACAGGCCTGAAAAAACTCATCACCCACCTGGGCTGCCGTCCCAGATACAATCAGATTGAGCGCACTTTCCTGTCGTTTGCGTGCCGTAATATCTCGGAAAAACCAGATGCGGCCAAAGGAGTCCCCCGACTGGGATCGAACAGGAGCAGATTTTCGCTCCAGGGTACGACCATCTTTGAGAAAGACTTCATCTTCGCTGGTTATCTCTGGATGGGCCATTAAATAGGCAATTTTAGATTGAAACTCCGCTGGCTGCTCTAGTTGCGACAGTACACTCTTAATCAGTGCAGCATCGCTCCGAGTGGCAAGCACTGCATCAGGAATGTTCCAAACTCGTTGAAACTGTTCATTGTTATAGATGATCTGCTGATGCTCATCCACAACTAACACGCCATCCAGTGTGGCTGCACGTTGAGCCTCAAGCATGGCGTTATTGCGGTTGAGGTCGGCCTCAGTCTGTTTTCGAGCGGTAATATCTTTGATGGCATATAAAATAACGGGTTGTTCCTCTAGAGAGATGCGCTCCGCAGAGAGTAAAACCGTCTTCATATCGCGAGCTAGACCGCAGAGCTGGACTTCATAGTTATGTATCTCTGGTTGTTCTTGAACGAGCTGTTGAAGCGAGACAGCGGCCTCAGGATATTCCCAAACCGTCCAGTCAAGGGAAGCACCATTATTGATCTCTTCTTGACTGATCTCAAAAAAGTCTAAGAAACTGTGATTGGCCTCAATGTAGCGTCCAGCCAGCGTCGTCATCACCATTGGATCAGGATTGACGCGAAAGGCCTTCGCAAATTTTTCCTCTGAGTCCTGTAACGCCATCATGGCAACAGAGCGTTTGCGAGACTCAAGCTGCAGTTCTTGAGTTCGGGCCTCCACCTGTTCGGTAAGGGACTCATAAAAAAGAGCATTCTGCAGTGAAATCGCCGCTTGTGCCGTTAATATCTGCAAAATCTGCAGTCGATCAGGGTTAAATACACCCACTATCTGCCGATGTTCGAGATACAACAATCCGAGGGGTTGACCTCGATGATGAATCGGCAGACATAGCACAGACCGAGATTGCATTCGGTGGATATAGGGGTCTGCCATAAACCGTGCATCAGTACTGGCATCATCTAGAACTAAGGTTTCCTGGGTGCGGTTAACATACTGAACGATCGCAGCAGAGAAGGGCGGTTCTCCGGCAAGGGAAAGTTTTGAAAACGGCTGGACGTCTCCCTCTCTGCAATAGACCTTGCACACTAGATGATTTGAATCTTGCAAAAACAGCGCGCCGGACTCAGCACCTGCATTCTCTTGAATCACCTGCATCATTTTAATGAGCAACTTCCCGAGTCGAATGTCTTCAGCTAAGACTTGAGAGGCTTTGGTAATGGTGATCCAGTCAAGAGCCTGGAGGCTCGTCTGGTGAAGACTACTGTGGGTTGATGGCTTTCTTAGATTTAGAGAGCCATGACTTTGCTCTTTGACCAGCCATTGAGGATAACGTTCTTGCAGCTTTTCCGCTTTGGTTTGGGCACCCCAATATAGATAGTAAAGATGAGCCTGGGTAAAATAGATGCGTGCGATATCATCTTTGCCCCATTCTTGATAAAACAGGGCCGTTCGTTCATTGGCTAAGGCTACCTCTTGTACATATTCATTCTCTTTTGCAGCGCGAATCGCTAAATCATAGTGTTCAATTGCATCAATTTTTTGACCTAGAACTCGATGCTTTTCTGCAGCGACTAGATAAACTCGATGCAAAAAGTTCATGGGCGCAGCATCTGCCCACTGCTGTAATTGATGCTGGTAGTGATCGACCTGCTTTAGATGTCGTGCTTGTTCTACAGAGGCAACCGTGGGATAGATAGCTAATAGGGTTAGGGCATGGTAGAAGCAAAATATTCCATAGACAAACTGCGCTACAACGACATCTAAATGAACTTGGGCTAGGGTTGCTTGCTCTAGAGCAAGGGAATAGTCTTGAAAGAGATAACTGAGAAAGAGTTGATTGAGGTGCAGACTAAAAATAGCCGTCCGTGCTCCTGATTTTTGGTGGTGCGGGAGCATAGACTGTTCGTCATAGATGTCTCCCCGAAGCAAAGACGGCGATTCTAACTTCTGCTCTAAATTCCATATAGACTGCCTATAAATAGCAATTTGATCGATTAATAGCTCTTGCTTTAAAGACGCAGTTACTTGATAATTTCTCTCGGCTTCTTCTCTTAAAAGATCTAAGTTTTTCCCAATCCAAAAAGAATTTTGAGAATGATATAATAAGGCATAAGCCGCTTGTTCTAGATCGCCAATGGCTAAAGATTCAGAATGATTTTTCAATAATGGAGTCAAGGTCTCTTTGGCATGATATTTCCAGCAATTTACCATTCCATTAATCACGAAATGGAGTTTGGCTTTACTACTAGTTTCGGGGAATTGCTCCAAAAGTTTAAGCCCCAACTGACCTAAGCGATAGGTCGCATCAATATCTCTAAAAGCTTTCCATAGCGTTATCCCATAGGTGACATAGGCCAACGGTGATACATCACAGTTGCCTTTTCGTCGGATGACTCGCACTCGCTTCAAGACAATTAAAGCAAACAGTAAAGGATTAAATGCATAAGAAACGGCGAGGAGACTTTCTGTAATCCGCATGACGATCAAAGTTGCCTGATCGGTCATAGGCGGTAAGTGCGCTAGGCTCTCAATAGATCGTCCTGAAAGCAATAGTTTGGTCTTTGCCATGGAAACAATGACATGGGATTCCTTGGGGCTGCTGGGGAGTTTAAACCCCAGTAATTTAAGGATCTTTAGGCCTGCTGAAATTGCATCAGCCCCACGGTTTTGAGCTTTATAGATGGCAATCTGTAGCTCGTAGGCTTTAACCTGTTGGAGTGGCGCTTGAGTATGGGTGAGAATCGCGTCAATAGATTGCTCAGCCTTTTGGAAATCACCCTTGAGGTATGCCGCCTCTGCAACACACTCATGGAGCGCCAACCTCAGCTCAGGGTGAGTATCCCAGTCCATCGCACTGAGTAGATCTAGCCCTGCGTTGCCATAGTCAAGGGCTGCAGAATAGGCATTGGTTGCGATCGCATATTGACCTGCAATTTTGTTGAGATCTGCAATCTCTTCTCGATCTGCAGGCGATATCAAGGGCGGGATGCCTCGATTGAGATGCCCAACAAGTTCATAGATCTGCCGATGGTGCTGGGCAGGGGTAAAAGTTTGACGTAAAAGTTGCCCAATGCGCCAGTGAATAGCAGGCCGCTGCGGCAGATCAATCAGCTCATAGGCAGCCTGTTGCACCCGGTCATGAAGAAATTGATAGGTACAGTTTTCTAGTGCGTTGTCATCAGGGGCGGTAGAAAGGGATGATCCATTTTGATAGAGCTTGTAGGCATCATTAAGGGGGAGTATAAAACCGCGTTCAATAGCTGGCCACAGGGCCGTAGCCGTTTCCGAAGCCTGTTTTTGCACTACGGTCGTCAGGGTATTGAGATCAAACTGAGTCCCTAGGCAGGCGGCAAGCTGCAGAATCGTCTGCGTCTCAGCAGAGAACTGCTGTAGTTGAGTGATCATAAATTCAATCACATCAGCGCTAATCAGAGCAGCGCTAACTGCTGTGATGTCGAATTGCCAACGACAGGCTTGGTCATCAAATCGAATGAACCCCTCTCGGTGCAGAGATTGTAAGAGTTGACGACTAAAAAAGGGGTTCCCTTGCGTTTGCTCAAACACGTGTGCTGCTAATGGTGCCGCCTCTGCAGAAGAACAGTGCAGGGTGCTAACAATCAGGTTATTTAAAGCTGTTTTGGGTAACTCTTTGAGCGTTAGGGTGCTCACACGAGTTTGATCTAATTCTCTGATAAACATCATCAGAGGATGCCCCGGTGTGACTTCGTTAGCTCGATAGGCACCCAACAGTAATAGATGAATATCGGGGATCTCGGAGAGTAGGTACCGTAAAAGCTGAAGCGAGGCAAAATCGATCCACTGCAGATCATCTAAAAAGAGTACAAGTGGGTGTTGAGGAGTCGCAACAACCTGAATGAATTGACTAAATGTGTGTTTGAATCGGTTCTGAGCAGCTTCAGCCGATAATTCTGGTACTGGCGGCTGTGGACCGATAATTTTTTCTAAAACTGGGACGGCGTCAATCAGCACCTGAGCATTGCTACCGAGAATCTGTTTTAATCGGGTTCGCCAAAGATCAAGCGCCTCATCATTATCTGAAAGACGCTGCAACAGCAAATCCTGCAATGCCTGTACAAAGCCAGAGAAGGGAATATTACGCTGAAACTGGTCGAATTTCCCTTGGATAAAACATCCCTGTTTTTCTAGAATAGGCCGATGAATTTCGTGAATAACAGCGGTTTTACCAATGCCGGAGAAGCCAGCCACCAGAAGCAGTTCAGCATGGAGTGACGGTCCTGAGACAGGCGTCAGTGAAGCGGAATCATGATGCGCTGGATAGAATGGGGGACTGGCAATTCTTTCAAAAGCAGACAACAGGGTTGCCACTTCTATTTCTCGACCGTAAAGCTGATCGGGAAGGGTAAAGCGATCGCACTGATCTTGAGTCCCCAGCTTGAATGGGTCTTGCTCTTCGCCACCCCCCTCCTTTTGGGTGCGCCGCGCTTGACATTGAGTGAGATCGTACTTGAGTCCCAGAGCAGACTGGTACCGATGATCGGGGTTCTTTTCTAAGAGCTTGTGCACCACCTGCGACAGTGACTCTGGAATCTCTGGGTTTATTTCATTTAGAGCGGGAGGTGGCTGCGCGATATGGCAATACACCATCTCCATTGAATCAAGGGTTTGAAAGGGAAGCTGTCCTGCGAGCAGTTCATAGAATGTAATCCCCAGCGAATAAAAATCACTGCGGTAGTCTATACCTCGATTCATTCGTCCAGTTTGCTCTGGCGAGAGGTAGGCCAGCGTGCCAGCTAAAGCATTAGGATGTTGACTCTGCTGCATTTCTCTAGGCAGCATCGTTGCTAGACTAAAGTCTGTGAGCTTTACTATCCCCGTCTCAGGATGAATTAAAATATTGGCAGGCTTAATATCTTTATGGATAACCCTACTTCGATAAAGATCTGAAAAAATATCAGCCAACTGAATTGAGATTGCAAAAAACGCTTCTAATGGGATCCTCTGTTGAGGATATCGACTTTGGTAACTCTCTAGAGAGATCAAGCCCTCATCAGGCATCACAATCGCTAATCCATCATAGTGAGTAGAGTCCAGGCTTAAAGGTCTGACAATCCCTGGACAGTCGAGCTGCTGAGTCATCGAGTAGTGATTCCGAAAATGCACCAGATCTGTCACGCTAGGGCATTCAGACTTTAGCTGCTTAACAATGACTGTTTTTGAACCTTGTCGACACCGATAAACGAGTGTTTTTTCACTGTTATAGAGAATATTAAGGTGCTGATTACGGGCAGGACTGAGCATCATACAAGGACAGGCGATACAAATCAAAACGTGATCGATCAGTAGGTCAAAATATACTGATACTTGTATTCCTTATTCCCTATTTTGAAACTATTTGATCATTTACCCGTACTGATAAGCAGATTGCTGCATAGAACCCACCGGATCCAGAAGGGTAACTCTAGGCAAAGCCTATCGCCAGTATAGGGTTAGTGTCTGATGTACTCCTTTAGTCTAGGTCGGGCTAACTCCCCACCGCAACGGTTTATTGTATCTGCTACGCTAGAGCCAAGAAACTCTAAAGAGTAGATTGCAGAATGAGCGGTCCGTTAGAGAAGATTACAGGGAAAGGGGCAGAGAGTGCGATCGCAAAAATCGGCGTCTCTCTCTGCAAAACATGAATGGATAGCTGAGCCTGAACTTTCTGCCTCTAACCAGCTCACCAGAAATTAATTATCCTGATTCTCAGTTGTCGCCATTGGAAAGACGCCTACAGGCAGTGAGCCATAGCACCGTTTAGAATTAGGAAACAGCAGCACATCTATCTATTAGGTCTCCTAAATGCCGACAGATTTTCAAGTGCCCCCAACGGTTAGCTTTCAAGGTGCAATAGCACTCACCCAAACCCTCTTCACCAACATCGACCCACTCACCCCCGCTGAGATTGAATCCCATGTCTCAGATCTAGTTGCCACCATGAACGGGGCGCGGGGCTTTTTTGTCACCTTTCTCACCAACGATTTTGAATTGTCTCAAGAGAAGAGGGATGCGATCGCAACCGCCCTCTCTACAACCCCTGACATTGTGGCCGAGCTGTTGGTCAAAAATCTGGTCATGTCCACCGCGATGATCCTCACTCACAGCCGTCAAGAGAATCCCGAGACGGCCCAGCAGTCTCAGCAGACTCAGGAGCGAACCGCCGCCATCATCAAGCAGGTTCAACTTCCGGCGGTGGAGCAAGAAGCCCAGCAACTCTGGCAAAGCCTCACCACTGAGACGGGAGCCTATACCGACTTCTTACAAAAATGGGGATACGATGCCGAGCAAAAGCAAGCGATGAAAACGGTGATGAGCGAGACCTTCCCGGCCCTACAGGCGTAGATTTACAATATGCGATCGCAACCTCAGACTTTGCCGCACTCTTCGCGCAGACAACACCGGGCCTCTAGCATGGGCGATACCCACGATGTCTAGAAATCTTGAGGCCCATATTGCCCAACAGTTTCTTGCCTTTGTTGAGCAAACCAGCGATGCATTTGTCGCCTTTGATCCTCAGTTTCGCTATATCGCCATCAACAGCAGCGGTGCAACATTACTGGGCCTATCCCCGGAGCAAATCATCGGGCATACCCATCGCGAACTTCTTGGCGATCAGGCCGATGAGATTGAACCTTTTTTAGAGGAAGCCTACGAAACCGGGCAACAGGTCTTTGTAGAGCGAACCCTTGAAATGGGCGAAACCTGCTATTACGACAACATTTATACCCCTGCTTTAGACGAGAACAGCAACGTCACCTGTATCTGGGGAATCTACCGCGACGTCACTCAGCAAAAACGACTCCAGCAGCAGCGCGAAGATCGATTGCGCCTGCAAACGGCCCAAACTGAAGAGCGTTTTCGGACCTCGTTCAACTATGGGGCCGCCGCCAAGGCGCTCGTAGGGATTCAGGGCGAATGGCTCCAGGTCAACCCCGCACTGTGTCAGCTCATCGGCTATGGCGAGACCCAATTGCGACAGCACACCATTGATGAACTCACCCATCCCGACGATCGCAACGCAGATCGACGCCCCTTTCGACAATTGCTGGTGGGGCAAATTCCCAGTTATCAAACTGAAAAACGATTTCTCCATCAAGACGGAACAGTGGTGTGGTGTCTGCTCAGCCTTGCCCTCGTGCGAGATCCAGATCAGCAACCAGCCTATTTTATTGTCGAAATGCAGGACTTGACCCAGCTCAAGCAAACGGAGCAGGCACTTCAGCAAGCGAAACAAGAGGCGGAATCATCCAATCGGGCTAAAAGCGAATTTCTCGCCATGATGAGCCACGAAATTCGCACCCCCATGAATGCCGTCATTGGCAGCACTGATTTACTACTAGATACCCCCCTCGACGATAGCCAGACCGATCTGGTCAATACCACCCGCACCAGTGGGGCCGCTCTCTTAAGCGTCATCGACGACATCCTCGATTTCTCTAAGATTGAGTTCGGCAAGTTAGAGCTAGAAGAGCAGCCCTTCAATGTCGATCTTTGTGTAGAAGAAGCCCTTGATCTGGTCAATGCACGAGCGGTCGAGAAGGGGTTAGAGCTGATCTACTTTAGAGAATCCGAACAGCCCACCTTGATTGTGGGAGATGTCCATCGCCTCCGGCAGATTTTGATTAATTTGTTAGGCAACGCCGTTAAGTTTACCCAGAGGGGCGAAATCGTGGTTTCCTTAACAGCGAACCCCATTGGTGATGTATCTGAGGCGACACCAAAATACGAACTCCTATTCACTGTCAAAGATACTGGAATTGGCATTGCACCTGAGCAATGCGATCGCCTCTTTCAATCTTTCAGTCAAGCCGATTCTTCTATCACCCGCCAATACGGTGGCACCGGCCTGGGACTCGCCATCAGCAAACGTCTTAGCGAACAAATGGGGGGCCGCATCTGGGTCGAAAGTGAAGCGGGACAAGGCGCGAAATTCTGTTTTACCATCGTGGCCCCTGCAGCACCCGATAGTGCAAATAGAGAGAGCTCGAATGCCTCCACGCTTTTGCAGGGACTGCACGTTTTAATCGTCGATGACAATCAAACCAATCGACAGATTTTGGGGATGCAAACCCAGGCTTGGAGCATGGTGCCAATGCTGGCATCGTCCGGTGCTGAGGCGCTGACCTATCTGCAAAGCCGCCGCTTTGATTTGGCGATTCTAGATATACAAATGCCGGTGATGGATGGCCTCACCCTCACCGCAGAGATACAGCGGCAGGTGACCCCAGCCCCACCCATTGTGTTGCTCAGCTCCATTGGCACTGTGGCGGCAGAAGCCCAGAGGCGATCGCTTCAGGTTGCGGCATCGTTGCGAAAGCCCGTCCCAAAAGCACGACTCCATCAAATTTTGCTGAGGGTGATTGCCCCGCAGCCACAGCTCTCCAGTGGCGTCATTGAAGCCGAGACCGCAACGGCTCCTTTGAAAATTCTGCTGGCAGAAGACAACGTCGTCAACCAAAAAGTCGCTCTCAAAATGCTAGAACGCTTGGGCTATGAGGCCGATCTTGCGACCAATGGCCTAGAAGTACTCGAACGCCTCCGGCAGCAACCCTATGACGTGATCTTAATGGATGTCCAGATGCCACAGATGGACGGCCTCACAGCGGCGCAACAGATTATCCAGGAATGGCCGGACGGGTCGCGCCCCTATATAATTGCGATGACGGCCAATGCCATGCAGGGCGATCGCGAAGCCTGCTTAGCTGCGGGGATGAATGATTACATCAGTAAACCCATCCGTCTCAAGGATTTAGGCGACCGACTTGAAGCGCTCCAAGATTCCCTCCAAGATTAGAAATTCCAGCGCCGCCGCCGATCAAAGAACCACTCTAATACCCCTGGGTTAGGGTGAGGTACCTGTACCGTTTGGTGAATGATCTCAGAGAAGGTCGAGGTAATAATCGGCCAGTTTGCAATCTCTTGAATGGTTTGCTGCTGCTGAACGGCCAAGGCTAACGGATGAACTATTTCAGCGGCGGCGGTCCCCACCAAATGCGCCCCGACGAGGATATTGTTGTCCCGCGTCACGAGTTGGCACAGGCCCGTGGGTTGTCCTTGACGATGGGCTGATTCCAGCAATTTGTAGGTTGTGCTGAGGACGTTGACATGGTCGTACCGTTCCTGCGCTTGAGCGGTCGTAAGGCCCACCCGTGCTAGGGCTGGCTCGGTCAAGATAGCCCAAGGCAAAGTGTCGTAATTGATGGATCGGGTGGGTAAAAAGAGCGCGTTTTTGACGGCAAGACTGGCCTCGTATCTGGCAATATGGGGCAAATTATAGCCCCCCAGCATAGAACCACA
>JBAUJD010000138.1:0-3323 GCA_049683515.1 Thermosynechococcaceae cyanobacterium
GACCCCCAGCTCTACACCGTTACCACAGGGCTACAAGTCGATGCCCCCGATTTGCCCTCAACGCCAGCTTCAAAACCAGGCCAAACTGAGCTTGTTCTCGACAATGAGAAATATCAGATTCTGAAGTTTGAACTCTCGCAAAGCGGTGAACGAATTGTGGTGCAGCGATCCCGACGAAACGGGAAAGCGTTAGGAAACGTTGAACTTTGGCAACTCACCAATGGTTCTCTTAAACAGCTTGAAGGCGTTACGGGCGGAGACTTTTTGATCGCCCCTGACAGCAACACCCTTGTCATTGCCCAAGGCGAGGGAATTGCCCTGTTACCCCTCGATAAACAACAGACCAATAAACCGTTAGGATTCTTACCCAAATTTGGGGTGGTGCTCAGCTTTGCCCCAGATGGAACCGCAGCCACCATGCTGAAATTTAATCCAGACTACAGCCGTTCGTTATTTTTGGTGACCAATCAAGGGGTTCAAAAGGAGCTACTCAATACAGAGGGTTCCATTCTTAGTACAGCCTTTGGACCTCAGAAGAAGACACTTTACGGACTGCTCACTGAGATCCAGCCTGGAAAAGATGATATCGAAAACCCTTATCTTGCCAAAATTGATCTTGCGTCGGGTCGGCTCACAAAGCTATTGAATCTTTCGCCACAGGATCAAACCAACATTAGTCTGGCTCCCGATGGATCGGCGCTACTGTTTGATCAGGTCAGCACGACGGGCGTTCAAGAAAGCAGCACCCTTAAGCTCTTAGCTCTCAATAGCTCGAATAACGTACCGGAATTACTGGCTGCAGGTTCAAATCCTCGCTGGCTCCCCTAAACTTTAACGCAGCTATCTCCCACCTTCAGCAAAGCAAGACAGGGCCAGATATCGGTAATTCGTGAGGCTCAAAGCCTCTCAGACGAAATTAAAAAAGGGCGGTTGAAGAACCGCCCTTTTTATTTAGCTTTTAACTCAGACTTTAGTAGTCGAAGTCTCCGCCCATACCGGCAGCACCCGCAGCGCCACCTTTATCTTCAGGCTTGTCAACGATGATGCACTCAGTCGTGAGCACCATCCCAGCAATCGATGCCGCATTCTGCAGTGCAGAACGGGTTACCTTAGCCGGGTCAACAATACCCTTTTCAAACATATTGACGAACTCATTGATCGAGGCATCGTAGCCGACATCAAATTCTTTCTCACGAACGCGCTCAGAAATGACTGCGCCATTTTGGCCCGCATTCTCAGCAATTCGCTTCAAAGGAGCGGTCAAAGCACGCTCAACGATAGTCGCACCCGTCAAAGCCTCATCCTTGAGGTTCTGCGCGGCCCACTCAGCCAACTGAGGCGCAAGGTGTGCCAACGTCGTACCACCCCCAGGAACGATGCCCTCTTCGACAGCAGCCTTGGTGGAGTTGATGGCATCTTCAAGCCGCAGCTTGCGATCCTTCATTTCAGTCTCAGTGGCTGCGCCGACCTTGATCACGGCAACACCGCCAGAGAGTTTCGCCAGACGCTCCTGTAGCTTCTCTTTGTCATAGGAAGAATCAGTTTCTTCGGCCTGACGACGGATCAGTTCACAGCGAGCCTTGACTTCTGCTTCATGACCTTCAGCAACAATCGTGGTGCTGTCTTTGGTAATGGTAATGCGACGGGCTTGACCTGCCATTTCGAGTTTAGCTGTATCGAGCTTAAGACCGGCATCTTCGGTGATCAGTTGACCGCCCGTGAGAACGGCCAAGTCTTCGAGCATGGCCTTACGGCGATCGCCAAATCCTGGCGCTTTAACCGCTGCAACGTTGAGGATGCCGCGTAGACGGTTGACCACAAGGGTTGCAAGGGCTTCTTTCTCGATATCTTCAGCGATAATCAATAACGGCTTGCCAGAACGAGCAGCCTGCTCAAGAATCGGAACGAGATCCTGAACGAGATTGATTTTCTTGTCTGTGAGCAGAATGTAAGGCTCATCAAGGACGGCCTCCATGCGCTCCATATCGGTGGCGAAGTAAGGAGAGATATAGCCTTTGTCAAAGCGCATCCCTTCAGTGATTTCTAGCTCGGTCGTCATGGACTTGCCTTCTTCAAGGGAAATAACGCCCTCTTTGCCGACCTTATCCATCGCGCTCGCAATCATTTGACCCACTTCAGGGTCATTGCCAGCAGAGATAGTGCCTACCTGAGCGATCGCAGTGGAATCTTCCACGGGGCGAGCATGTTCGGCAATGCGCTCCACCAAGAACCCGATGGCCTTATCGATACCGCGCTTGAGAGCGATTGCATTTGCGCCAGCGGCAACGTTACGCATCCCTTCTTTGACCATGGCGTGAGCCAATACAGTGGCAGTGGTGGTTCCGTCACCGGCAGCGTCATTGGTCTTAGAGGCAGCCTGACGAATCAGGGCAACACCCGTATTTTCGATGTGATCTTCGAGTTCAATTTCTTTAGCAATGGTGACCCCGTCATTGACAATTTGGGGTGCGCCGAACTTCTTCTCAAGGACAACGTTGCGGCCTTTGGGACCAAGGGTCACAGCAACGGCCTCAGCGAGGGTATCCATACCCTTCTCTAGGGCGCGACGTGCGTTCTCGTTGTAAATAATGCGTTTAGCCATTTCAGCGTAGACCTCAATATGCGATGGATAAAAGAACGAAAAATCCGGAACGCATAGCGCTCCGGCAAAGATTGGGGGTCAGCTTAATTGACAATGGCGAGGATATCTTTCTCAGAGAGCAGAACGTACTCGTCACCGCCCAGCTTGATATCAGTGCCTGCATACTTGGAATAAAGCACCTTGTCGCCAATATTGATGTCTAGCGCCTGACGAGAACCGTCATCGTTGCGCTTGCCGGGGCCGACAGCAGAAATTTCGCCAACCTGGGGCTTCTCTTGCGCCGCATCGGGCAACAAAATACCACCAGCGGTTGTTTCTTCAGACGCACTTACTTTTACAAACACGCGATCGCCCAAGGGCTTCACTGTAGAAACGCTTAATGATATGGCCGCCATACAAAATTCTCCAATTTACCAAATTACTAGGTTTGCGGAGTTTAGCACTCTCCACTCCCGAGTGCTAATTTATCCGAGAAGGACGACGCAATTCAATGGCTTAAGCTGTACGGGTTCCCGAACTTAGATGGCTTCGCGGCACCCCATCTATTCTCAAAGCTTCCAGAGCGACTGATTTCTATGCGTTTCGATACCTTCTACGACCAGCGAAGATCAATCCCAAGAGCAGACCTGAGGCTAGAATGTTTGATGGTTCAGGTACCCGCACCTGGGCAACCCAATTATTGGTTCGAGAGGCTCCTGTGACATCACAGAATTGCCCATTG
>JBAUJD010000139.1:0-3366 GCA_049683515.1 Thermosynechococcaceae cyanobacterium
TTGGCGGCGGCGGTAATGACACCATTATTGGCGATGCGGCGAACAATGATCTGCGTGGTGAAGGCGGCAACGACTTTATTGAAGGCGGTGGTGGCAACGATACGCTGTTTGGGGGGGCAGGGAATGACACCGTTCAGGGGGGTGATGGCAATGATCTTGTTTTTGTTCGTGACTTCAATGGCATTGATATATTTCGAGGCGGACGTGGGATAGATACGCTATTTCTACAGCCCAGTGATAATCGCAATCTACTCATCAATGTAAGAGGTGGCTTTGTGGGCGATAGCCGAGTCGGGGGGCAGAATTTTACCGGATTCGAGCGTATTGTTGGCGGCGGCGGTAATGACACCATTACTGGCGATGCAGCGAACAATGATCTGCGTGGTGAAGCTGGTAACGACTTTATTGAAGGCGGCAGCGGTAACGATACACTGCTGGGCGGTGCAGGCAACGATACCCTTATCGGTGGTGCGGGTAATGATCTGGTCTTAGGGGGTGCTGGACAAGATCGCTTTGTCTTCCAAAGTATCGGTCAGGGCTTAGATATTCTCACTGATTTTTCAGTGGTCGATGATCTGCTGCAATTTAATTCAGCAAATTTTGGAGGCGGTCTTCGGGCTGGATCCTTGGCTGCAAGTCAATTTGTGCTAGGTAGTGCGGCTCAAGATACAGGCGATCGATTCATCTACAATCAGTCGGCAGAGCGGTTGTTCTTTGATGTTGATGGCACAGGTGGTGTCGGAGCCGTGGAGATTGCTCGATTTACCAACAACGCGAATCTCAGCGCCAATGATATTGTGATTGTTTAATGTTTGATTTGAACGAGCTACAGCAGGCATGAAGTCTCTAGATTGGAATTAAATGCCTCTACCAGCAGTGATCTTGCCCGGTTACCTAGCAGCGGCTGCAGAATACAAGCCCTTGGAACAATCCCTGCAGGCGTTGGACATTCCGACAGTAACGGTGCCTTTGAAGCGCAGTGACTGGTTTGCCACCATCGGCGGCAGGCCCATGACGCCTATTTTACAGCAGCTAGACAATACCATTCAGAGCCTGCAAAAAACGACAGGAGCCGCTCAGGTGAGCGTGATTGCTCATTCGGCAGGGGGGTGGATTACTCGAATTTATTTGGGGTCTCAGACCTACTGTGGCCGAATTTGGCACGGACAGTCGCGAGTGCATACCTTGATTACGCTGGGCACCCCTCACCGTAGCCAAGAGCAATGGACCAAGCGAAATCTAGACTTTGTAAATACCGAGTACCCCGGCGCATTCCATGACGAGGTGCATTATATCTGCGTTGCAGGCAAAGCAAGGCAGGGGCAGCGGAGCTGGCGTTTAGGGCAGCTATTTACCTACAACAGCTACAAAATCACCTGTGGTCAGGGAGACTGCTGGGGAGATGGCGTCACGCCGATTGAGGCTGCTCATCTTGAGGGGGCGCAGAATTTGACGCTAGAGGATGTATGGCATTCGCCACCGCCGCCGCAGGCCAGTACACCTCGCCCTTGGTATGGTTCAGCAGGTGTCATGGAGCAGTGGAGTTCTTATCTTGCCTAGACTAAATGGTCGTTCTAGACTTTTACTCTTCAAACGCAGGCCTTCTTTGGCTGTTACTCAGGCCCGTGATCTCCTTTAAGCAAGCAGTACAATAGATCTAACGAACCTGAGTGAACCAGCATGGTTTTACAAGTACAACAGACCGCATTTAGGTGCATTTGATATGGGCAGAACCGCGATTCTTGATCCGGCTGAAAGTTATAGCTTTAGCAAGTATGCAGAGTTATCTTTTGATACCGCCGATATTCTTGCTGAGTTTGGCGTCACGCTGCATAGTGGGGCTTTGCAGTTACCGCTGCAGTTACCCATCAATCCAGAACCTTTGAACATTGAATTGCAAGAAAATTTGACCCTTGTAGATCCAGCCTCAGAAATTGCTCGACGGGAGGCTCTGATCTTCCCGATTCTGAGAACGGTCTGCAAGTTTATCCAGGCTCCGCTCAAGATTGAATACCCCGTTCGGGTGAGTCCGCAATTGAGAGGGAGTTTAGATTATTTCATCCCGACGCCTCACAGCCTGCTGGTGATTGAAGCGAAAAATGCTGATTTATCAAAAGGCTTTACCCAGCTTGCGGTTGAGTTGATTGCTGTGGATCAGTGGATTGATTCACCGGCTCCCATTCTCTATGGGGCTGTGACCACGGGTGATACCTGGAAATTTAGGTTATTTCAGCGTCAAGAGAAGCAATTGCATAAGGACATTAACACCTATGCAGTTCCCCATGATTTGAGTCGAGTACTTTCGATTTTATTTGGTGTGACAATGAATGAGCTAATCGATTGAACCGTGAGGGGTGTGGTGATCAAGTGATCTCGTTTGGATATGCAATGTACGCTTGAGGTGAAGAGGCTCAGTTGGAAAATGGTGAGTGTCTTTAGTTATTCGCCACGGGATCCTGCCCTATTCCAAAAGCCTGATGTAGTGGGCCTCCTAGAATTGGCTTTTGCAGGTGGCGAATAATTTAAGACACGCACGATTTCTCGAAAGCTAAATTACTCTGCTTCAATCCAGTTCTTAGAACGCTCCACCGCTTTTTGCCAAATCTTAAAGTGAGCCTGCGCTTGGGCCGCTCCAGCCCCTGGCTCAAACACTCGGTCAATCTTACGATCATTCACCAGTTGTTGATAGTCTTGCCAAAAACCCACCGCCAAGCCTAAATTGGCCCGCAATGGGATTATAGTAAGTGCAGGAATTATCTTAGGTGCTCTATATAGCATCACAAGAAAGACTCCAATAGCAAATGTAGTCTTTTTATCTACTTCTCCTGTTTTTGCTATCTAAAAATGTGCAAACCCTGCGGGGCTAAATAATGCTGCTGCAAATATCGGATTACCTATAAGAGTAGTTATTCCACTCTCTTTAGATAGAATAGCTGTTGCACTTAAAGCTTCGGGGAAGAGCATAGCTAGTGCGAGTATAGTGAAAAAGAATATATGCTTCGTTTGCTCGTTTCCCAGGCGTCTACATGGAAAGCCAAAAAAACGATAGATTTCGTAAGTTATTTTGATCGCCCAATTAACAATGGTAGGGCCAAATGATATGTAGAGGAAAGCTAGAGATACCGTACACCATTCCCACCAACGGGAAGGGAAGTAAGTTCCTCGAAAGAAAATAGATGCGTACAGCAAGACTTGAAAATTTTATATGCCCATCTTCGAGGATCTGAAGATCGCCATTTCTGTAGATCTCTTTCCAAATTTGTAACGCCAAAGTAAAAGGAACAACAATAGAGAAAATCATGATTGGCAAGTCTTCTAGTGATACTTGAGAAGAGCTAAACAGAATTCCCTTTGCTGCCCCAATGA
>JBAUJD010000140.1:0-3468 GCA_049683515.1 Thermosynechococcaceae cyanobacterium
GGCGTTAAAGGTATAGGGCTGAGGCTGTAGTACCATATCAGGTACACGTTTTGAATGAAATAGCCCTGGCTTTAATTGATCATCAGGGAAAGACTAAGGCTGTTAGCGAAGCTAATACTATTAACGATAAAGTCTTTGATAGGGCTAAATTCCATCAGTACTGGATTGGTGTAAATTTCATACTGCCTGCCTGCGAGAAAATTTGCTCTGAGCACGATTTGTCTTCAGAGAAGATATCATTCATAACTGACGAGAACCCATTTATCCCAGAGGGGCATGAAGAGATTTATAACAGAGGACTATTAGCGGGTTTGAAGTCAGATTACTTGATCGCGGCGCATCTACTCATACCTCAGCTAGAGAATTCTTTGCGCCACATACTCTATTGTAATGGTTTTATATCATCAAACCTTACCTATGACGCTATTCAAGAAGAATATACGTTAGGTAAAATTTTGTCTCTGCCAGCTCTACAGGAGATGTTGCACAACGATATCATTCATTCACTAAAAGGCTTATTGGTTGAACGAATGGGTTCAAATGCGAGGAATGATATCTGTCATGGTCTGTTCCGTTCTAGACGTTTTGAGGATGGTGACATGGCATACACATGGTGGCTGATATTGTCTTTATGTTTAGCACCGTGGCGAAATCAATGGATATCGAACCAAGAAAATTCAGAACGTTCAGAGGCATAAATATATTCATACTCCATTTTCTCTGGTAGTCGTTCTTGTTATCAGTCAAAACAAAAAATATATGTTCCAGCTAATTGGAGAGTATGGTCTCATCCCATAGTCAATGTGCAGTCTTAAACTTAGATATAGCTGTAGCAGTATTGTTTTTTGCTTCTACAGTTATTGCTAGTTCAACTTGTAATATTTTATCGGTTTGTAGCAACCACTTAATAGACTTGATACGACCGCTGTAGAGCGATTTTATCACCCCCACTTGATCCAACTTCTTCTCAATTTCGCGGATCTGCCTCAACAACTCAGCTTGCTGCTTAGAGGAATTCCCCTTCACCTCTGTTCTCTGCTGAGCCACCTGAAGCGTTGCTTGTGCGATCGCAAGTTCCCCCCTTACTTCTTGATATTGGGCTTTCAACTTCCCAAGCTGAGTACTTTCCGTTATTGGCAATACTTGACGGGCATAATCAGTCCAGGGCGAATCGATATAGAAATTTGAGATCGCAACTCTCGCCTGCTTCACTCTCAATTGGGCTTGCTCCACCTCCGCTTGCTCTACCGCGTAGTTGGGTGTGGCTGACTGACTTGGAAGCTGCTTGAGTTCCCGTTGCAACACCTCGCGTTTTCGGATGAGATTAGCTCGGGCTGAAGGGCGATCGCTAATCACCTGACCCTTCACCACTAAATCTCCAACCTTGATCTTCAGATCCTCCGGTCGATCCAACGTCAGCCGCAGCTTTAATCGTCGGGGAGCTTCCCGCTGCTGAGGCGCTGGCCGAGGTGCAATCGTCGGCGAGACAGCAACAATTGGCTCAGAATTCTCATCCGAGATTTGAGGCTGAGTACAGCCCACCAGTAATAGCGCTATCGCAATCCCCGTTCTCGCTTCCATTTAGCAATCAACTTTCTTGAACATCCGGTGCCCGTTACATCCTGTACGTGTTGGATCAAACTTGAATAGGTGGCCCCCTCATCGGCTTTATCCAGAGCTGCATAGACTTGGGAAATGCGTCGCCAGTGTGGACCGCAAGGCTCTGAAGAGACTGAAGAATCAGCAAGCACCGTCTGCAAGTTCTGAAAAAAGTAACGATTCACCTCCACGTTCAGCCAAGCTGGGACACGGTTTCTGAGTGTTGCCCTAGCCCACCTCAACATCACTGCCTTTGCATAATTCCAAAATGAAATCTTCCAACGGGGCTATATCCCCAACCACTTCTGATAAGTTCTTGACCTGACAACAGCCAAAATCTTCAGAGGCTGACCAATGGTTAATCAGCCGTACCTGCACCCACTGCTCTGGATCGAGCTGGTTCGCTTCCTCTGCCCACATCTCAATTCCCATCACTGATCCTTCGGTAGTAGGGCAGAATCTCAGCAAAGTTAGCTTGAGTCCCAAATCTACACAGGGCTGTGAGTGGCTTGAGCTGAGCGACCTTCTGTTCCGCAAACCGAAATTTACGCGCCACCTTTTTGACTTCTGTTTGGTCCACTGGCAGAACAATTTTGGTGGCTGAGTTGCCAATCACATCCAAGCTGAGATGCCTTTCTGATTGAGATGCTAGAACTAGAGCTAAACCGTATTTGCGACCGTCGGCGATGATGCGATCGCAACTAGACCCTGACACCTTGGGCATCTCCTTCGCCTCATCAATAAATAGATAGGTCCGGGGAAGCTTGCCCTCCATCTCGCCCTGCAGCCGATGGTTATTCATGAGCTGTCGGGCTAGAGATTCGGCTGCGATCGCCGCTAGTTCTGGGGGCAACTTGGACAAGTCAACCCGAATCAATTTTTCGCCGAGGTCAGGTTGGGCACGATTAAAAATCCCGTAGGTAAACGTTGCCGCCAGCTTCAGCCTCAACTTCTGGCTATCTTTGCATCCATTCTCAATCCGGTCCTCGATCACCGCTTGCACATCAGAAAAGTTGGGCGGCTCTCGATTCCAGGTCGAGACATCAGACTGGAGAATGCCGCGACGGTGGTAACACTCCCCCAAAACATCTAGCGTCAGCCCTTCCTGATTTGGTCCTAGCTGCAGCGTCTTTTTCAAGAGCGCTGCGACCTGAATCGATTGTAGATTTGGCCCTCCACCTTCAGGGTCCAAGTTCAATACCATCAAGTTGATGCCCCAACTACTGTTCATGTGCAAGGGGTAGCAGGTTTCGCCCTCGGTGTCCTGGTCGCCGTGGAAATCGATCAAGATGACCTGGATGTGAGGATAAGTGTGTCTGAGTTCGTAGGCGATCGCTTTCAGCGTTTGCGTTTTCCCTGATCCACTGGCACCGATGGCTACGATGTGACCATTGGGCAAAACTTCAGGATTCCAGTAGGTGCTTCCCAGTAGAATCCCATCCCCTTCTGCTGGATCAAGATTTGAGGAAACATCAGGACTAAGCACAGGTTGAGGAAGCGGTTTCTCACGAGCGAACATTGACGGTCCTCACAACTAACGATCCAGTGGCAAAGTAAGACCCGAGCTGTTGAGCGACTTCTTGCGGGCTGGCTGATTCTAGATGTGCGATCGCATATCCCTGAGCAGGCTGCAGCGTGATCGTGTTGAACTGCTGCGGATTGCTTGGAATCTGCAAATCCTCAGAGTCTTCCACCGTCAAAGTGCCAGTGATATAGGTTCGTTCTGGGGGTAGTCCAGCGACCGTAGCGCAGACATCATCACTATCGAGATTCAGTTGTTGAAGCTGCACGGTAATGGGTGAGCTACGCTCTACCTGAATCTGATTGGCTAGGATTTGTGACTGTTGGCTAACACCCGCCCTGAAGACT
>JBAUJD010000141.1:0-2036 GCA_049683515.1 Thermosynechococcaceae cyanobacterium
CATCATGCAATGTGTATACGAACACGCGATATTCCCTGCGTCGACTCGTGTCAAGGTTCAAGGTTTACGCCGTCTCTATTTAACAGCCATCTGGCCCACAGAACGCGTAAGAGTTCAGTACCTCTGCTGCACAGATATAAGCGATGCCCGAATAATTGCCGAAAAACTGCGTAGAGACTTCATCTGAAATCTTTATGGCCATATCCCGACTGTCGGTGAGTACCTCGATCTTCACATTCGTGTCGGTATCAGAAACGGTGGGCTTTCCGGTCGAGCGCACGTTGCGACTGCCTTTACCGCCAGCATCCACCACCGTATAACCGGTCGCCCCGGCTTCTTCGATGATCTTGGCGATCTTTTTGAGCAGCAACTTTTCCGTGACGATGACGAGCTTGCTGGCTGGCTTTGCCATAGGGGTTACCTCTTAATATGTGTATTTATTGAACAATGTATAAACTCAGAAAAGCGGCAGTACCGCGCACTATTGCGCTGATATTATAGCCACCGCATTGGTCTGCCGGGCAGCCCCAGCAGACCGCAGTCTGAGATTAGCCGCCCAGCGCCTGGGCAAGCCCGATGTAGAGCGGTATTCCTATGGCGATCGCAACTGGCGTGCCGATGGCCGTGGATGCGCCGATGTAGGCAGAGGGATTGGCCGACGGGATGCCAGCACGTAACGTGGGCGGCCCTGAAATGTCTGAACTAGAGGCGGCCATAACGGACAGGACCACGACGCCGCCAAGGCTGAACCCCGTAACTTCGTGGGCAATCCAGCCGAGACCAAAGGCGATGAAACCATGCAGCAGCGGTGCCACCACAGAATATACAGCGTACCACTGGGCCACTTTGCGCAGCTCTCCAAGCCTTGTCCAGGCCTCCATACCCATGATCAGCATCAGTACCGAAAGAAATCCACGGAAGAGGGGATCATAGAAGGTCTTATAAACACTTTCTGGCTGAGTGAGCAGACCCAAGGCGAGGCCGAGCAGTAGTGCTGTTAGGGCAGAACCCTGGAGGCTTTCTTTGACGATGGGCCATATTTTGACTCGTTTGATTGCGCTACCCGGTTCGCTGGGATAATCGCCCACGCTACCGCGCGACTCGCTGGGATAGTCGCCTGCAGCAACGGCCTGCTTACTGAGATACTCATTCCGAGCGCGCTTCTTGCTGGTATAAATGCTGGCTAAAACGATCGCCGTCACGAGCGCTGGGATGTCCATGAAAGGATAGAGTGCGGCGGACCATGCCTCATACTTCATACCTTCTGATTCCATTAGCGTCAGGGCAGCGGCAAAGGTAGAGCCACTCACCGCTCCGAACAAGCCCGCAGTGGCAAGGCCATCGGTGGTCTTGACCCCCGGTAGCCTGCACAGCGTATAGCGCCCAATAAAAACGATCATGACCCCTATTACCACTGCAAGAAATGCAGGTAACAGTATCTCCGCTGGGTTTGCATTGCGGATCTCCTGACCACCGGTGAGGCCGACTTTCATCAGCAGCATAAAGACGATGAACTTATAGATCGCATCTGGAATCGCCAGTTCGCTACCGAGGGCGGCAACGACGATACCACCAATCAGAAAGCCGAGCGTCGGGGACTGTAACTGCTTGGCGAAGCTCGCCAAAAAATCGGACAAAAATTCCACGTTATTAACTCCTCCTGCCTCCTCTAATGAGGAGTGACTATTGTGATAAGTGAGCTTTAAAAAGTTGAAGAAAGTAGGGGTGAAGCACTTCCCCCCTAAAGCACAGGTGTTATACGAGACCCTATCGACAGAGTGTTCACAGAGCGCCCATCTCTGAACGGTGTCGAAAGGATATTGCTGTCCCGTATGCTTTTCATAGATATAAATCTATTAAGACTTCAATCTCTATGCGATTAATTCTATCCCAGAATGCATCCAAAACTACACGGTGTTGCACGAATTTGCAAAGCGATGCTAAATCTAGGTCATAAGTTTTTCTGTTGCTTGGCGATCTTCGATTGCCTCTTATCATTCAAAGCGTCCGTCGGTCAAACGGATACTAGCCCTAAC
>JBAUJD010000142.1:0-4110 GCA_049683515.1 Thermosynechococcaceae cyanobacterium
GCCGATTCCAGCAGGTCCAGCAAGCGAGAGCGCAGAATCAAGCGACCGTTCCGTCTCAAATGGGTCTTGAGAAACAGACGAATCCGTTTCTACGCTGGGACCAAGACGCTCTGGTTGCCGCAGTCAAAGGACGCGATTCTGTACAGACCTTGGCTAGACTGCGGGGTATGAAAGATCGATTTTAGGCAAACTTATTGAGGCCCAGGGATACTAGGGCCAATAGCCCCACGAAGCTATAGAAGGTAAAGACAACGTTGACCTCCGGCCAGCCCGACAACTCAAAGTGATTGTGGAGGGGCGACATTCTAAACAGGCGCTTGCCCACCCCGTCCGGGCCTTTTGTGGCCTTGAAATAAATGACTTGGGCAATCACCGAGAGTGCCTCTACCAAAAACAAACCGCTGAGAATCAGAAGCGCCCAGAGACTGTTGCTGATCAGACCCACCGCTGCCAAGGCTCCGCCCAGCGCCAGAGAGCCAGTATCGCCCATGAAGACTCGGGCCGGATTGTAGTTGTGGGCTAAGAAGCCGAGACAGCCCCCCGCCATACAGCCGCAAAAAATCATCAACCCCGGCCAGTCAGGGGCAACCACTAGGGCCATGCCTAAAAGTGCGATCGCACTGGTTCCAGGGGCCAGTCCATCCATGCCATCGGTTAAATTCACGGCGTTACTCTCAGCCGCCACCACAAAGGTCGCCACCAATAAAAATAGAACCCCGATGGGGACTGCAATGCCAAAGGGAAGCTGTAGCGTCGTAATGCCAGACTGCTGCTGCATGAGCCACAGCCCAAACAGTGCACCGCTCCCAAATTCAATTCCCAGCCTGAGGCGGGCAGAGATACCCTTATTCGATTTTTTACGCAGCACCTGCCAGTCATCGGCCCAGCCTACCAGACCCAGCACCAAGGTTAAAAGTACTGCGGCAGCGACCTCTATCGGGAATTCAGGGAGTGCAATGGCAGACCACACCAAACTGATCACTAGGGCTACAGGGACAAAAAAGATGCCGCCCATGGTGGGGGTGCCTGCTTTTTTGAGGTGAGACTGGGGGCCATCTTCTCGAATTACCTGACCGGCTTTGAGCGATCGCAACACCGGCACAGCCCAAAAACCCAGCATTGTCACTGTCAGCGTGGTCGCCGCAAACGGCAGCGTCAAAGACCGTAGAGGCGTTGATAGACGACCCGATAAACTATCCGTGAGCAAAACGACTGCCGCTAGGGCAATGAGCAACAGCCAATAGAGACGCTGGCCTGATAGCCATCGGTTCGCCTTCGGAGATTGATTCAAGGCCACCATGCTCAGTTAGTCTTCCTCGTTGCCGCTAACATCGTCGTCATCGTCTGAGTTGAAGTCATCGCCAGACATGAGTGCGCTGATCTCTTCCATTTCTTCGTCCTTCTCGACCTTGGGGTCTTGGCCTTCGCGCTCCATGAGGCGACCTGACTCTTCGAGCCAGCCTAAAATGGAAGCTTCTTGCCGGGATTCCATAATGGGCGCGGCTTGGGTACGGGGCTGCTCGCGCAAAGAAGGGTTTTTCATGATTACCTGATAGATCTGCCGTCCCTATCTTACTCGCAACGGCTGGGTTTGGCAGGGCTAAAATAGCAAGGAAATCTCACTAGGTCTTCGATGTCTCGACCCACGCTGTATGCAGCTATTACCAATCACGGCTTTGGTCATGCGACTCGAACCGCTGCTGTGCTTGCAGAGGTGCAGCGTCAGTGCCCCGACGTACTGCTCATATTGGCGACGTCAGCCCCTCGGTGGCTACTAGAGTCATACCTACCCGGAGATTTTATTTATCGACCCTGCACAGTGGATGTGGGAGCTGTGCAAAGTGATGGCTTCACGATCAATAAGGCGGCAACGCTCCAGCAGCTCCAGCAGCTTCGCACGAACGAGAACCGCCTCATTGCCGCAGAAGTTACCTTTATTCGGCAGAATCGAGTGAATTTAATCTTTGCCGATATTCCGCCGTTGATGACGAAAATTGCGGAAGCCGCAGGCATTCCCTGCTGGATGAGCAGCAACTTTGGCTGGGATCTGATCTATCAGGACTGGGGCAGTGAGTTTACAGCGATTGTAGATTGGGTGCAGGATTGTTTTTCGAGGTGCGATCGCCTCTTTCGCCTCCCCTTTAGTGAACCCATGTCGGCCTTCAGCAATTTCACTGACGTGGGACTCACCGGAGCAAGCCCTCAAGTCGCCGCAGAAGATCTGCGCTCAAAATTTCATCTTGAGGCTGCCCCAGGGCAAACGATTCTGCTGACCTTTGGCGGCATGGGTCTCTCGAAAGTGCCCTACCACCACTTGTCGCAGTTCCCTGATTGGCAGTTCATTACTTTTGATGAGGCGTCTCCCTCGGTTCCCAATCTTTTAAAAGTGCCCAGAGATCACTATCGTCCCGTTGACTTCATGCCCCTCTGTGGACGAGTGGTTAGCAAACCGGGCTACGGAACCTTTGCCGAAGCCTGCCGCCTTCAGATTCCGGTGGCCTCGTTGCCCCGTCTTGATTTTGCCGAAGCCCCGTTCTTAATTTCAGATCTGCAAAAGCATAGCCACCATCAAATTTTGGCCTCTGGAGAATTTGAACAGTCTTGGGATTTTTTGCACCAAAGCCCTTTGATGCCCCTCAGCAATCAGCCCTTCCGCACCGACGGCAATGAAACGATTGCGAAGGCGATTGTAGAGTATCTGGTAGAGATTTGATAAAATCAGTTCCGTTTACCCTTGTCACCGTTTGACTATGTCTTTCTTGCTCCCTGCTTTGCTGTTGGCTCAAACCCCTGTCGCGATCGCTCCAGAAATTTTGCAACAACAAGAAGTACGGGCACTGCCAGGGAGACTAGACGACTTTCGAGTCTTTAATAGCAATAGCCCTGAGCTGGTCCTTTCTGAGGGAATTTTACTGTCTACTTTTCCGCAGAAGGGCAAACAATTTCCGCAAGCCCATCTCAACTACGTCTTAAATGGACGTTTTGATCTTTTCTCCCACCACGTCACCCGCATCAACTCCCAAAAAGGAGACTTGCCGCTTTATCTGGGGGTGTTGTTGTATAACCCTGGAGATCGCCCCGTCAAGGTACTGGTGCTCCAGGCCAATAGTTATCTCAGTGCATCTGATGCCCCCTTCATCGATCTGCCCAACCAAGTCGAGAGTCGAGGTGGGCGCATCTACTCCGGTCCAGGCAGTCGTACTGCCAGCGATGTGCTTCGCCGCCAAAGTCAATCGGGTTGGTCCACCAGTATTGTGGTTCCCCCCCGAGAGAACGCCATGCTCATGAATCTGGAAATGCCCGTGAGCAACAGCCGCACGACTTGGATGCGTCTTTACAGCAGCGATAAGTTATACGTCGCTAGCATGGCAAAATTTGCACCGTCACGCGACTATAAGCCCACTCTCAAGGAATGGCAGGAACTTCTGGCAACGGGAGATTTAGTCCGACCTCGAGATCGTGCGCCAACGCCACCGGACACGGCCGAGACGCCCTTTCTCTATGGTCGAGTCGCAGGGGTCTCTCAGGGAGCCGAGTGGCAGGCTACCGTCACGGATAACGGCAACTCTCCCACGCTCACCATTCCGAAACCAGGTCAGGCATTCTCCTATGTGATCAACACCCTTGATCAAGGAACGTTGGGGACCGGACAGGTGCAAAGCGCTCCCATGCTAGCCCGCTATCCAGATACCGCCTATCGTTCCCACGGCAATTATGGCTTGAAATATAATCTGAGTCTGCCGCTCCAGAACAAGACCAATGCCCCACAGACCGTGACCCTCGCGATCCAGACTCCGATTAAAGAAGATCACTTGAGCAAGCAAGGACTTCGGTTTTTTGCTCAACCCACTGGCCCTGCGTTTTTTAGGGGAACCGTAAAGGTTACCTATACCAATGATCAGGGACAAACCAAAAAGCGATTTTTGCACCTCGTCCAACGACGAGGACAGCGGGGTGAACCTCTAATGAACCTGACAATTCCCGCCGGAGGACAGCGCCCAGTGAGCCTAGAATTTCTGTACCCCCCTGATGCAACACCGCCACAGGTTCTGACGGTTCAGACTCTGCCTGAAGCGAGGGCGTCTTCGGCACCCTAGGATGCAACGGGAC
>JBAUJD010000143.1:0-2713 GCA_049683515.1 Thermosynechococcaceae cyanobacterium
GCTACAATCTCCCTAGTTTTTTTGAACGAGGTTTATATGTGCTATTATGGCTTTCAAACTATTAATTTATCTAGGTTCAGTGCGTTCGTAAGAGGCAGTGCCTCCCTCGAGCGCTTTGCCAATGTAACCTCTGCCCATGAGACATGTCAAGCATTTTTTCAAAAAAGATTTTCCCTTTGATACTTTCAAGCGTATCTTCCAGAGGTTTGACCGAGTTAAAAACTAGCGTGTGACTGGGCTTCAAGGGGACTTAACTCTCTTTTTTTCATGGTATTTGAGGCACATAGAGCAATGTTCGGTGGGGCGGGGTGGCCAAGAATAGAGCATTAGCAATTGAGAGTGCGCCCTACTTAGTTCGTCTCTGCTGAACAAAAAATTCTGAGCTAGTCTGGCTCTCGCCCCCAAACCGCGAGGCCGCCGCCGCGACCACGAGCAGCAATCACTGATTCATTAATGAGGAAGTAAGCAAAAAAAGCTTGCTGGCCGACTTTGCGCTCGTAGAATCGGGCTTCGCTGGCTTCGCCATTACGGATATAACCATCAAATAATTTGACGCCGTAAAAGCGGATCGCCATCCGGGTAAAGTCAAAGGCCATAATGTTTTGCGGAGTCAGAAACTTAGCTGGCCCTGAAACCGTGAGGTGGATGCCGAGAAGTTTAATCTCATTACCAATCGTCCCTGCGGTAAAGGTTTCATCGGAGCTTGCTTGAGGTGGCTCAGCCGGTCGATAAAACAGCGCAATCGTGATCAAATCCGGTAAATAACGACCGGCCCCCATGACGGTACCAGTTTTTTTTTGCGTTTTCTTGGTGCCAGTAATAAAGCGCAAGCGCCAGTTCCCCACGAGCTGATCAAAGGAATGAGCTTCTTTGACTTTCTTGCCGAGCTTCTCTGCTTCAAGGCAAGCGGCTCTAACCTGATCAGGAGCGGGGCGCTCTGCAGCACGGGCCTGTACCGCTTTCTCAAGGATCTCTGTTTGTGACATTATCGATTCCTCCTTGTGTTGAAACTTGTTCTAGTGTCTCGGTTAACGGTGACGCTGTGCCAACGATATTTTTCAGATGCAGCATATTCAGACCACTTTCAACAGCGGGAGGCTGACCTTTAGAAGAGCAGGCCGACTGCGAGATAATGGGAGGGTTCGTGCTGTAATAGTTGAACGGTGGTCCTTGTTGCCCTGCTGATAGTTGTTTTTATCCTTTGTCAATATCGTTATGAAGCATTTGCCTCTTCGCCAGTGGATTGCCAGCCTGCTCTGCCTGAGTGCATTGACGGGCTGTCTTCCCAGCACTGAGTCTTCTGATTCAAATTCATCGTCGGGTCGGCTGCAGACAGTGATTTCGCGGGGCAAGCTTAACTGTGGCGTCAGCGGAGAACTACCAGGGTTTAGCTTTGTCAATCCAGACGGTAAGTATTCGGGGCTGGATATTGATGTTTGTCGTGCTATTGCATCGGCCCTCTTTGACAATCCTGAAGCCGTTGAGTATCGTCGCCTCAACGCGAAAGAACGCTTTACCGCAGTCCAAACCGGCGAGATCGATGTGCTGAGTCGCAACACTACTTGGACCCTCAGCCGAGACGGCGGAACTCGGATGGCTTTTGCCCCTGTTGTCTTCTATGACGGTCAAGGCATGATGGTGCGTAAAGACAGCGGCCTAAAAACCCTCAAAGACTTTGCCGGTAAATCGATCTGCACGCAAACCGGCACCACCAACGAACAAAATCTCTCGGACCAAATGCGGAAGCTGGGGGTTGACTATACCCCAGTTGTCTTTGAAGACATTAACGCCGTCTATAAAGCCTATTCTGAAGATCGCTGCCAGGGGGTTACCTCAGACCGCTCTCAGCTCCTATCGCGGCGGAGCGCCTTCCCGAAGCCTGATGAACACGTCATTCTAGAAGAAGTAATGTCGAAAGAACCCCTTGCTCCGGCAATGGCTGACGGCGATGAGCAGTGGCGTGATGCCGTCACCTGGATTGTTTTCAGTACCTTTGAAGCCGAAGATTTAGGCATTCGTTCCGGTAATTTAGACCAGTTTCTCGGCAGCGAAGATCCGGTGATCAAAAGATTCTTAGGCAAAGAAGATAATCTTGGTTCAGGCATCGGCCTCCCCAATGATTTTGCGCTGCGGGTGGTTAAGCACGTGGGTAACTACGGGCAAATCTACGATCGCAACCTCGGCCCTCAAACGAAGCTCAACCTGCCTCGAGGCCAGAATAAACTCTGGAAAGATGGGGGACTGCTCTATTCTCCGCCTTTTCGATAGGTCACCGCCTGTGACCTGACGTCGCGTTCACACAGGTCAAACATCGTGCAGCTCAAACAAGTCATTATTGCCTATAAAGCCGGAGAACCTTTCAGTAAGAAGACTGCAGCCAAATGCGCCCGTCACTTTGAAGGCAAAGGCTGTCATATTCTGATGGGGCCAAGCGGTGCCAAAGATAACCCCTACCCTGTCTTTCTCGCCTCAGCCACGCAGTCTATTGACCTTGCCATTATCTTCGGCGGCGATGGCACGGCCCTAGCGGCGGCGCGTCAACTGGCTCCCGATGGCGTCCCCATCCTGGCGGTCAACATTGGGGGGCACCTCGGCTTTTTGACCGAACCGGCTGAGATGGTTGAAGATCTCGATCTGCTCTGGGAGCGACTGGCGGGCGATCTCTATGCTGTTCAGCAGCGCATGATGCTCCAGGCCCGTGTGGCAGATCGAG
>JBAUJD010000144.1:0-8829 GCA_049683515.1 Thermosynechococcaceae cyanobacterium
GACTTAAGGTATGGGTTATACGTGTTTTCTGTGGGTGTAGAGCCAGCCCTGTTGCGGCTAACCAGTCTGAAATCAAGCCCTGACATTGCTCAATTACGTTCAAATTCTCATGCATCACCACAAAGTCATCGGCATAGCGCACAATGGCTACTGGAGATTGGACTTGTCGGGATATCCCGTTAACCAGTTCAGTCTTTTTTCTGTTTTACCGGGTTTGGGTATCCATATTCGGCGAGTCGGCTGGGCCGCTCCCCGATAATCGAGACGATTGCCCCATTAAATCCGCTGAGCTGGACGTAGACGTTTGACACCATCTACTCCTGCGGTATTCTTCCCTCGGTTATCCTGCGTGACTTTTCGAACAGCCAAGCATTTAGCCGACCAAGCTCTCAGTAAGGTTTTTTGGAGTTTACGAGCAATGGCTTTGTCACCCCGTTGATGGGCTTTGAAAATGCGATTTTGCAGCTTAAAAACTCGCCGTTCTAGCTTGCGTCAGGGGATGAGTTTCCATTCCTTCCTCGAAGTAAAGCTCTGGGCATTAGACCTATTCACTGGGACTTTTACCTCTTCATTCCAATTTATCGGATCTACGTCTGCCTATCCCAGGGGTTAGTCTGGGCTTTTGCTTTTTAGACCATCTTTCCTTCCATCGGCTTGCGGTGGGCACCTACTCAGGACATCGACCTGTTCCTGAGAGCTGAGGGAAGGTTACTTCGTTCCGAATAACCGTAGGTTTGAATCCTTAGGATGATGCTTTCTGCCGGGTTTTGTTGGGGGTGCTGTAGGTCGCCCTAGTAAACGCCTACCCCATATCCTTGGCCCCAGTGTTTCAGCCTGATTTCACTGGTTTGCATTGACGACAGGTCTGACACAACTTCGCTTTCGCTATTCATAGATTCATGCTCGGCGGGATTCTAGGTTAGGCTCCCAGTGACCGCCTTTTTACCCCGCGTTACAGATTGAGAACCAGTCGCTACTGTAGGGGTAATGCTGTTACCCCAGCACTTGGGGAGAGGGACTTCCACCCTCACGGTTATTCAGTTGTCAAGGTTCATTCCTTGCCATCCGTCCCTGAGCAGTTACGCGCATTTAGGATGAACGAATCACACACAATGCCATGCAAGGGACGCTCGATTTAAGCGACTCGTCACTCATTAAATATTTTTGCTCGCGCCCCTGATGGCCGAGCCGTTCGTCCGCAAGGGTTGGAAAAGTGGTTTGTCAAAATTCTGCCACTACTCAGTGGATGATCTTTTCATTGGACTACTCTAAGGTTAGAAAAATTAACTTCATAACTGATTTACAAAGAATTTTTGACCAATTGTTAGAGTTTAGACCGCAAAAGCCAACACTAGATAAAAGCTTCATTGGTCTTTGAGGGATCAATGGATCGCCGTCGCACACGAGATCTAAAGTTGGTCGATACAGAACGAACGGGACATGGACAACGGCTGGTGGCACTGCAGGCCGTTCTAGAGCAGCTTCGCCTTCAAGAACAGGTGGAGCCGCTGATTGGCATCGCTCTAGATTTTATTGAGAACGTCTTCGAGTATCCTTTGGCATGGATTGCCACCTGTCAGCCCGGTCAGCGCAACCTGCAGGGTGTCCTGGGCGCAATGCCCAATGCCGAGAACATTGCCTGGGCACGTCAAGAACTCAAGGCTTTGCCTGGCGATCATTTTGATCAGGTCTTACTGACGGGACAACCCGCAGTGGTCGCCAACCTGCAAACCGATCAGCGTGCCGGCCAATGGCAGGCCGTGGCCCAGCGCAACAATATTGAAGGGGCTTTAATTTATCCGCTGCGCCACCAACAAACCTCCTATGGCCTCATGATCCTCGGCTCTCACCATTGGGGCGGCACCCCTCGGCCTGAAGATATGACGCATTTGTCGATTCTGACTAGTGCCTTGGGGGCTGCGCTCCATGCGCTGCAGCCGCAGCAGCAATCGTCTGAGCAGTTTTATCAAGCGCTTCAGGTCGCCCTCAGTGAACTGAACCTCTTAACGGGCCTAGACGAGCGGTTAACGGTGGTGATGCGGCACCTCCATCAGACTTTGATGCCTACCCAAACCAGTCTCTTCTGGCTGGATTCGCAGACGCAATGCTTTTGGCAACGTCTCATTCATGGCGGAGACCAGAATCGGCATTCTAGAGGCAAAAAAGTTACTCCCCTTGAGGTACCGCTCTCTGAAGTGCAACCATTTTATCAGGCTTTGAGCAAACATCAGGTGGTGGCGGTTAGCGAGATTGAGAGCGCGGTTCATACCCAGGCTCCGACTCGACTGATGCATCGGCTCAAACGGAGATCGCTGCTGTGTGCGCCAATCTTTTGTGATCAGCAGCTCTGTGGCTTTTTAGCGGTAGAGGGCACCGAACCCCGCGTCTGGAAAGATCAGGAAAAATATCTGATTCAAGCCTTTGCCCAGCTTGCGGCTTTGGCTGCTCCAACCGTGGTTGATGAGGATCGGCCCGTAACGGGCGAGAGCGGCCCAGCGGCATCAATCTTGCAGTCGGTGCTCCAGTCTGATCATTGGCCTTCAACCCAGCAGCAAATCATGGAGCGGGTCTGCCTCCAGCTTCAGGCTCAGTGGATGGCTATCTTACAAGTGGATCCCGCGACAAATCGTTTTTGGATTGTGAATCAAATTCATACGCCCAAACTGCAGCCCACCACGACTCCCTTTCCAGCCCTCAGCGAGATTGATCGCAATATGATGCGGCGCAGTGAAGGTGCGATCGCAATTCCCAACCTCGATGACGACTTGCGACTCCTGACCTGGCGACCGATCATTGATGCGCTAGGCATTAAATCTCTCTTGGTCTCCACCACCCCAGAACAGCCCCTTGATCAGGTTCTCTTAATGGGCAGCCTCAAGCCTCACCCCTGGACTGCTGCAGAAAGCAACCTCATGCATTGCGTGGGTCAAGCGCTCAAGGCAGGTCACCAACGGCATCAGCTCCAAATTGAACATCAACAACAGCAAGGGCTACAAATGGCGATTCAGCAAGGTTTAGATCTTCAAGACCAAGCAACGGATCCCAACCAACTGATGGCAGGGGCGCTGCACAGTCTTTTAGACGTACTGCCCGCTGCTGCTGGGGCGATACTGCTGTGGGACTCTGATGGTGATCAGATGGCGGCCTGCGTTGATTCAGCACCTCAGTTCGTGATCACGGCCCCCGCCGATCTAGACCAAGATCCGTTTCTGCAGAGCTTGGCAACCTTGGATGCGCCTCAAGTGATGGAGGGTGTCTTTGAAAATATTCTTCAGCTTTCGGCAGCGGAGCTAATGCCTGAAACGTGCCAGTGGCTGAGTGGTCAAAAGCTGGGTCAGGTTTTAGCCCTGCCGCTTCGGGATATTCGCTCTAGCGACAGTATTGGGGTTGTTATTTTTTGCGATCGCACTGAGCGACATTGGGAACCCCTCCTTGTAGAATCGGTGGCCCTGCTGGTGCGTCACCTCGCTGAACGCTATCGGTCGATGGTCGCCCTTGAGTACTACCAACAACAACAGGCATCACACGATTGCCTGAACTGGTACCAAATGCGCCAGGTCGAGCAGCATTGTCAGACCCTTCGAGAACAACACAAAGCCCTACAGGAATCCGTGGATGCTCACCTGCCGCCGCTGGTGAAAAGCCAAGCTACCATTGAACAGATTGAGCAGTTATTTCAAACCGAAGGCTGGCAGCTTCAGCTAGAGGGATCTTCATTGCCAGTGGCAAAATTGCTGCGGCAATCCCTAGCCCGGATTGAACATCTTGCCAATCAACGCCAGCTCTGGACCCAGGTCCACAACCTCACCTCAAACTCTACGGCCACCGGAGTACACCCCAAGGTCGGCATGGTGCTCTACGAACTTTTGCTTGCTGCCTGCTATCGTTCTCAGGCAGGGCAACGAATTGATATTTGGTGTCGGTTGGCAAACCCTCAGTGGCTAGAAATATCAATTACCGATCAAAGCCGGATCAATCCACAACTGATTCTCGATCTGGCCCGTCGGGATGATGATCAGCCCTCTACGCTGGACTCCCCACCCGGCAAACATCTCAGAGCTTGTCAAACGTTGATGCAGAAATTTGGGGGGCGGTTTGAGCTGTCCCAGCTCGAAGACGGGCGGGTGCTCAGTCGCCTAATGCTGCCGCTTCAGTAGCGGGTTGCTCAGGGGCTTTGCCACGAAGCGCTGTCACGACTTGAATCACCGTCTGCGCCACCTGATTGATTTGATCAAGGGTATTAAAGCGACCAATGCCAAACCGCAGCGAGGCGCGGGCAAGCTGCGGGTCTCGTCCTAAAGCGGTCAAAACATGGGACGGTTTTGGATTTGCCGACGCACAGGCAGATCCAGACGAGAGGGCAACATGGGGCTGTAGCGATCGCACCAACCGAGTTCCATCCACCCCTGACACACTGATATTCAAACATCCTGGCAAACGTTCAGTGAGATGTCCATTCAAGTAGATACCCTCTAGCACCTGGAGCTGCGCCCACAGATGATCCCTCAATTGCGAGAGGCGCTGGTTTTCCTCTTCATAATCAGCAAGGGCCAACTCAACCGCCTTGCCGAATCCCACAATCAGGGGCGTTGCCAACGTACCCGATCGCCGACCTTGCTCTTGCCCACCGCCATGAAGCTGGGGTGAAATTCTGATGCCACGACGGGGGTAGAGTGCTCCTATCCCTTTGGGGCCATAGAGTTTGTGGGCGGTAAGGGACATCAAATCAACAGGAATGGCCTGGATATCTAGCGGTATTTTGCCGAGAGCTTGGGCAGCATCAGTGTGTAAAAGAACCTGATGGCGGCAGCAGAGCGCGCTAATCTCAGCAAGGGGCTGGAGGACTCCAGTTTCATTATTTGCCGCCATCACTGAAACTAAAACCGTATCGGGGCGTAGGGCGGTTTCAAGCTGCTGTAAGTCAATGAGTCCTTGCCCTTGGACGGGCAAATAGGTGACTTCAAATCCCAGTTTTTCTAAATAACGGCAGGGTTCTAGGACAGCGTTATGCTCGGTCTGCACCGTGACTAGATGACGCCCTTTCTGTAGATAGGTTTCAGCTATCCCTTTAATGGCGAGATTGTTCGCTTCGCTGGCACCGCTGGTAAAGATAATCTCTTCAAGGTGAGCGTTGATCGCCTTGGCAAGGGTCTGCCGCGCATGCTTGACGGCGGCTTCTGCCTCCCAGCCATAAAGATGGCTTTTGCTAGAGGGGTTGCCGGGATGCTCTATAAAATAGGGCAGCATTGCCTCCAGCACCAGCGGGTCAACCGGAGTGGTGGCTTGATTATCTAGATAAATAGGACGCTGACTAAGGCTGTCCTTTGGCATTCCCTTAGTTTCAATCCTTGGCATACACCACCACCGGCACGCGCTTATAGGCAGGGGTGCCACAGCGGGGATCAATTTTTGCCTTGAATAAAATATTGGCCTCTGGATAAAACATCAGAGCCGCGCCAACTCGGACGCTGCCGTAAATAATTTCGACCTGCTCTAGCTGACCGGCATCACCCTGTACCGTGACCCGCTGATGGTTGCTAAATCCTGCACCTTCAGCATCCGTTTGATTGAGTAAGATGCAGTTGCGGTGGGGCATGCCTCGGTAGCGATCTCCCTCTCGATACACCACGGTATTGTGCTGACTGTAGCTGCGCCCCGTCATCAACGCCACCACTAGGCTTGGCATTGTACCCGGAATTCCAAAAGATGCAGCCGTTGGTAAATGCAGCTCTGGCAGCGGCGTCACCTGCATTTGGGCCTTGCCGGATGGGGTGCTGAACTTAGGCTGAGTGAACACTCGCCCACTAATCGTAAACTCAGTCTTAGTTTGGTCAATCTCGCCAATTTTTTCATAACCAGGAATGGTCTGGGCGATGAGCTGCCGGACATACTGGGTATTCTGCAACCGCCGCCAATTGACGGGGCTATCTCCCAGCAGTCGATGGGCCAGCTCTGTTAAAAACGCGACTTCAGAGACTAAATCTCCTTTCGCAAGGTGCGTTTTACCAGGATCGTTGAGCCGTACAAAGTTATTCCCCGACTCAGTGGTGTTGAAGTGGGGCGTCTCAAAGCGGTTAAACACAGGAATAATGATGGTATTCTGCGCCGCCAAACCATGAAAATGTCCGAGATTGGGTTTTGTTGCTAGGTAAATAACGGTTTCAATATTCCCTAATGCTCGCTTGGCCTGCGTCAGATCAGGATTCGCGGCATAGAGATTACCGCCGACGCAGAGGAGTGCATCAACTTTGCCTGCATCGGCTGCCTCAATTAAGGCTCGGGCATCGTAGCCAGGGACACGGCTCAGCGATTTTCCGAGCAATGTTTCTAAGGCTTGCTGAATCTCTTTTTTGAGTTTTGTGGTGACGCCCATCGATCCAAAGCCCTGCACGTTAGAATGGCCTCGAATCGGCATCGTACCGGCCCCTTCTTTCCCGGCATTTCCGGTGATCAGGGCGGTATTGGCAATATTAAAAACGTTATCGACCCCATTGGCCTGCTGAGTGATGCCCATTGCCCAAGCAAAAACGACGCCTTGAGCCTGTCCAATGATTTGGGCTGCAGCTTCAATATCGGCCTGAGAGACGCCACAGGTTTGAGTAATTTTGCTCCAATCTGTGGCATGGGCTTTGTCTATGACGGCCTCCCAACCTTCAGTATGGGCTTTGAGAAAGTCAAAATCGACGAAATTCATTGCCAGTAGCGCTTTTTGGATACCGGTAAACAAAGCCACATCACTACCAGGAATGGGCTGTAGATAGAGTGAGGCAATCTCTGAACCCGTCAGCAAAGACTTGATGGGATAGGCGGGGGAGGCAAACTTAACCAGCCCGATCTCTTCAACGGGGTTAATGACGATGATATGGCCGTTGCGATCGCGAATCTTAATCAGCTCATTGAGCAAACGCGGGTGGTTCGCAGGCGCATTTGATCCCACCAACACCACACAGTCTGATTTTTTAAGGCTCTCTAGACTGACCATTGAGGTGCCGGAGCCAAACACCTGTTTTAAACCTACCGTCGAAGGTGCATGACACAGATCAGAGCAATCCGCTAGATTGTTAGACCCCAGCGCCCGCATCATCAACTGGAGCAGATAGGCCGCTTCATTAGAAGATCGCCCTGAACTATAGGATGCCACCCGCTCAGGTGAATGCTGGAAGGCTTCAGTGGCTGTGGCATACAGCTCTTCCCAGCCCAGTCGTTCATAGTAAGCTTGGCCTGCGCGCAAAATAACAGGAAAGCTCCAACGCCCTAGGCGGTCAGCGCCTTGAGAGGTGAGCTGCTGTAGTTCATCTAGAGCATGGCGCTCGAAAAACTGTTCTGGTACCGCTGGCATTAGCTCAGCAGTGATGGCTTCGACGCTTTTCATGCAGCGCTGCAAAGATTCACCCACTTCATTCGTGAAGCCACCCTTTTGACCACCCGTTCCCCAAGCACAGGAAAGGCAGGCACTTTTATGATTGAGGGTCTGCCACAGCTTTGGCCCCTTTGGAGAGAGGGTTTTAGCTGCCCAATAGTGAATAATGGGCATGCCGCCCCCGACGGTGGGGAGCTGAGAATGTTCGTCTGCCATATCACCATCACCCGCATCCAATAGCTCTATTGTAATGGCAGTCTTAAGGAGGCATAAACACCAATAAAGCCCTCGGTAATACCAAAGGCTTTATAGATAGGTGCGACCCCCCGCACGCTCAGCTAAGTCTTATGTATAGTAGATTACAAACAAAAAGTGAATATGTGGTGAAGACATGCTTCGCCGCCAATAGAAATAGGGCGTTTGGCTCATAATTAACTTCGCCGCACGGTCCCACTCCTCAAAGAGCCTCGCATTAACTTCAAGAATCATTTTTTTGACAGAACGCTCTAACGGCTTTGATCACAGTTAGATCAGTTCCTGTTTTGCGGAGCTGTAGCCATTGGCTGAGTTGCAGGGCACTGATCTCTGGAAAGACGCGGCTATGGTGTATCTCTTCGTAATGACCGTTTTGAAGAGACTGGATGATAACGGTTCCCTGTCGATAGAGCCATATCTCTGGCACTCCTAAGGCGTAATAAATGGGCAGCTTACTTTCTGAGGGGTTCGCAATATCAACTTCTAATGCCAAATCAGGAGGCGGTATGAGAGACCCAGTCGAATCTAGTCCTTGTCCTGACCGTGCATTTTGGATGTAAAAACAGCTATCTGGCTCGATGCCCTTGGCTCGTTCTAAGCAGTTTAGGGTGGTAGAGCCTAAGCTATTGAAGTCTAAATCTTTCTCTTCAGCGAGAGTGGAAATAATACTGGCGAGAACTCGGTTGATGACTTCATGGAACGGTCCCGGCATTTTGATCTCCAGTACGCCACTGTCATAGGTAATTCGTGTGGCTCGATGATCGCCTAGCTCAGAGAGTAAGGCAATATACGCATCCCAAGAAACATCGTTAATGCGAATGGCACTACCCGGTGTTAGCTCAATTTGACTGAGAGGAGTGGCAAAAACAGCCGTCATACTCAATTTCTCAATTTGCCTACAGCGATCTTCAGTATCGATGATTTTATCAATTGATGGTTGACTGGCATTGACTTAAGGATTGTGAGCAGTGCTCACCCTACGATTAAGCTACATGCTTTTTCTTGTGTACCCTAAAACCAGGTGCAATACCCTGCTCAGGCTCCAGATGGAGGGCTGAGACAAAAAAAGGGCTAGCTTCAGAGCGCTAGCCCAATCGTCGAGAACATGAAGTGGTGCTAACTATGGACCAGCAACTTCACGTTTGCATTCTGCAAGCCGGGTCGCTTCACCTCTGCCATTGTTTTATTAATGGCGTACTTTTGATTAATAGAGT
>JBAUJD010000145.1:0-2185 GCA_049683515.1 Thermosynechococcaceae cyanobacterium
CCGCTATTAAGCGATTTATGGCCCTGCGGCGGTGGTCTGCCTGGATTACTCCTGCCAGTGGAGTCCTTTTAATTGGGTTTGGCATGTTCTCACTGCTGACGCGGATGTTTCCCACGGCGATTTAAAATGTTGTTTGTGGTTAGGCTTGTCATCGGTCCTTTAATAGAACGATTTGCGGTTTGCACTGGCCCCTAAAAATCTATGGTGTACACACAAGTTTTAAATGTGACCTAAAAAGCTTTGCACTGGCCCCCCCAGCCCCCCAATTCTGGGGGGAGAGTACTGAAATATTGGTTTTTACCCACTGATGACTTCACAACTGTCTGGTCCCCAAGCTTTTTTCAAGCGTGAGCTACTGCCGGTCTTAGCCGATTTGCGTTTGGCGATTGTATTGCTGCTGGTTATCGCACTCTTCAGCATCTCCGGCACCGTCATTGAGCAGGGGCAGGCGGTTTCTTTTTATCAAGCCAACTATCCCGAAGATCCGGCACTGTTTGGCTTTTTAACCTGGAAGGTTTTGCTGACGATTGGCTTAGATCACGTCTATAAAACCTGGTGGTTTTTAGCGCTACTGATTCTATTTGGCAGCAGCCTGACGGCCTGTACCTTTACGCGCCAGCTTCCGGCTCTCAAAGCCGCCCGATCTTGGAAGTTTTATCAAAAGCCCCGCCAGTTTGAGAAGTTAGCCCTCAGTACAACCGTAGAGCGCCCGACCCTTGAAGGGGTAACCGCAGCATTAGAAAAGCAGAGATTTAAGGTCTTTCAAGACGGCGATGCTCTCTATGCCCGTAAGGGGCTGGTGGGCCGCATTGGTCCGGTGGTGGTTCACGCTAGTATGCTGCTGATTTTGCTCGGCTCCATTTTGGGAGCGATGACCGGCTTTATGGCCCAAGAGATGATCCCTGGCGGGACGATTACCAAGATTGACAATATTGTTCAGGCCGGACCTTGGGCCAAGTCACAGATTCCGACAGATTGGGCCATCAAGGTGAACCGATTTTGGATTGACTATACCCCCGACGGCACCATCGATCAGTTCTACTCAGATCTCTCCATCGTCGATGATCAAAATCAGGAGCTAGATCGCCAAACCATTCACGTCAACAAGCCCCTCAAGCATAAGGGCGTCACCCTTTATCAAGCCGACTGGTCCATTGCTGGGGTCAAGGTGCAGCTCAATAACAGCCCCGTGCTGACGCTGCCGATGCGATCGCTGCCCTCCGTTGCCGGTGGTCGCCTCTGGGGAACCTGGGTGCCGACCAGCCCCGACCTTAGCTCTGGGGTTGCGCTGATCACACCAGATCTGCAGGGAACGCTCGTCATGTACGACCGTGCGGGGCAGATGATCGGCACCGTAAGAGCTGGTAGCTCAGTAGAGGTCAACGGCATCACTCTAAAAATTAACGAGGTGGTGGGCAGCACAGGATTGCAAATCAAGGCCGATCCTGGCATTCCGGTGTTTTATGCCGGGTTTGCGCTCTTGATGCTGGGGGTAATGATGAGCTATTTCTCACATTCTCAAGTTTGGGTGTTAACCGATCATGAACGCCTCTATCTAGGGGGGCGCACCAACCGAGCTCAGGTGACCTTTGAGCGTGAGTTTATTGACTTGATTGAGCAGGTCAGTCAGTTGCCATCAGCGCCAGTAGGAAGTCTATCGACGCCTGAAGTAGAACCTGTTGCTTAGAAACCAGAATTTTTATTCCTGGATGCCAAACTCCCCTGAGCTGCTGTAGAGGTAGGCGACGTTAGATTTTGGGTTATAGATTAGCCAACGTTTGCTCTTAGACTCCACGAAAGCACTTGGTATCTTAGCGGAATATACAGCGGTATCAATACTCTCAGCGATGTCCCACCAATCAGGCTGCTGGCTCATCTTGGCGAACTTGGGGGTAGAGCGATGTTGGGTACGCTCAAATTCAAGTTGATTTAGAACTTTTTCAATCTCTTGGGATGAGGCACTAAATCGATAGTAGGAAACATATTCTCCGGGCGGACGACTTGCGAGATACCCGACTGCATCAACTGTATTAGAGAGGATCGTACTTTCAAACATTGAGTTGAGCTTTTCAACGGACATTCCGCAGGTTAGCTATCCGGTCAAATAATACTTTTGGCAAGGTGGATCAAAGAAGCTGAGAATCTTCAGCCGCTCAGGGGTTAAATTCGATACTTGGGTGTGCCC
>JBAUJD010000146.1:0-9597 GCA_049683515.1 Thermosynechococcaceae cyanobacterium
CCGCAAAGCGCTTTAAACGCAGTGGAAGTGGTAAGTTCATGCGTCGTAAAGCCTTTAAAAATCACCTGTTAGAGCACAAGAAGACCAGTCGTAAGAATAGTCTGTCACAGAAAGCTGTGGTGAAAGATAGCGACGCGGACAACGTGAGTGCGATGATGCCCTACTCCTAGGCTCAACGTGGGCAGTCTATGCATTATTTGATCACTAAGGAACAAGCATCATGAGAGTTAAGCGCGGAAACGTGGCGCGGAAACGCCGTAAAAAGATATTAAAGCTAGCCAAGGGATTTCGCGGATCCCATTCTCGCCTCTTTAAGGTTGCCAACCAGCAAGTTATGAAGGCGTTGCGGAATGCCTATCGCGATCGCCGCAAGCGCAAGCGTGATTTCCGACGCCTCTGGATTGCCCGAATTAATGCGGGTGCTCGTCAGAACGGTCTCAGCTATAGCAAGCTAATGGGGCAGATGAAGAAAGCTGACGTGCAGATTAATCGCAAGATGCTGGCTCAGCTTGCAGCAACTGACCCTGATACCTTTACTAAAGTAGTGTCTTCGGTTAGCTAGGCTAGAGACATCGATTCATCAAAAAATCCTCTGGGAGTCTTTACTCCAGAGGATTTTTTGATAGGCTACAGGCGAAACGCTAACAATTCTTTGCGTTGTAGCCTATTATTGTGTACTAAACGCTGCAGGGGGCTGTTCCGTTCATGGGTCACTATTCTGGTCAATGCTTACGCTAGGCACATCCCACTAGACACGTTGATCGATTATTCAGAATTTTGTAATGGCTAATCCAGGCAATCCTGAGGAAGGCGCTTCACCCGTTAATCCAACTCAGAAAGCGCTCGAAGAAAGTAAAAAATCTGATTCTGTGAAGCAATCAGGTCGCGTTTCTCAGGTGCAGAAAACGTTTGTACAGATCTCCCAGTGGCGGTCATGGCCCTGGGTGGTTGTGTTGGTGATCTCTTGGCTGTCAGGTGTGAGTGCTTTTCGGTGGCTATCATCGCTGCCCCCCTCCCCTAGCTGTGGTAAGTTGCTGGCTCCGACGCTGTCTAAAGCTGATCAGCTTGACTGCGCTGATCGATCCGCTCGCAAAGGTGATGTTAAGTCTTTGTCCTCGGCCCTAAAGTTGGTCGGTGATTGGGATAAAAAAGATACGCTTTATATCCGCGCCAGCGATCTAGCCGATGAGTGGTCTAAAGCAATGCTGGTCTTGGCTCGGCAGACCATGGACAAGGGCGACCTCAAGCAGGCGGTGGCGATGGCTAATCTGGTGCCCGAATCTGCTGATTCTTACACCGAAGCACAGGCTTTGATTAGCAAGTGGCAAGATAATCGAGGCAAGGGTCAAATGCTCGTTGAAGAAGCACGGGCAGATATTAAAAAGCAAGATTGGACGCAGGCGTCGCTAAAGGTTCGGTCCCTAGTGGAGTTGGGAGATGACTATTGGCAAGGCCGTGCCGATCAGCTCCTGAAAGAAATGGCGATTGAGAAAGAAGCATTTAAAATTGTTTATGAGGCTGAAAGCATTGCCCAAAGTGTTGGTCAGTATAGTCGTCGTCGCCCTGAGAAGCTAGCGGAAGCGATTCAGCTCATTAGTAAAATTGATTCCAAACGACTGGCTCGCGATGCGGGGCAAGAAAAGGTCGAAGAGTGGAGTCAGGATTTACTTGATATTGCCCAGTATCAGGCTGAGCAGGGTAATTTTGAATGGGCGGTTGACGCCGCTCAGAAAATTCCCCCTAGCTCCCCGGTGGCGAAGGAAGCGACGGTGCTGATTCAGTTGGGTAAAGCCGAGGTTGTTGCGAAGGACGATGATATTCTGTCCTATTTGCAGGCTTGGGCGTTGGCGCAGGAGGTAGACGATAAAGACATTGAAAAAGCTAAAAGTCAGGAGAAAGTTGAAGAATGGGAGCAAGAGATTCGTAATTTTGGTCAGCTTGAGCTAGCGAAGCTCTTTGGCAATGTTGACAGCATCTTTACCTACCAAGCGGCCATCAATCAGGCGGCACTGGTTAAAGTCGATCAGCCGCAGCGGGTGGAGGCCCAAACGCTGATTGCCCAGTGGCAAAAACAGATTGAAACCTACAACGATCGCCAGTACATTGCGACATCGCGTCGGTTTGCAGGCGAGAAGACGGTCCTGGGGTATCAGGCTGCTATTGCATCTGCTCGAAAAGTCGAGATCGGCCAGCCCCTCCGGATTGAAGCACAAACCTTAGTGGCCGAATGGGAAAACTCAATTGAAAAAATTGAAGATCAACCCATTCTTGATGAAGCCAAAGCTAAAGCTAAAGCCGGTGACCTTGATGAAGCTATCCGCATTGCTCGAAAAATTGAATCAGATCGGGCCCTCTATGCTGACGCTCGCTCTGATATTGCCGACTGGGTGGCTCAGATTCAGACCGCTGAAGATCAGCCTATTCTCAATGAGGCAGATGCCTTAGCCAATCGAGGCAGCCTGTCTCTTGCGATTTCAAAAGCCTCTCAAATTCGGTATGGACGAGCGTTGTACTACGATGCCCGCAACCGGATCTCTCGTTGGGCCGGTCAACGGGACGCCATTTTAGCGCAGCGCCGGCAGCAGCAAGAAGCTCAGCAAGCTCGCCAAGAACGAAGGCAGGAAAGGCAAAAGCAAAGACAAGAACGAAGCCAGGAGCAGCCATCAGCACCTGCGGTAGCCCCTGCGCCCCAAGTTGCGCCTGAGATTTCTGAGTCAGAATAGAGCACCTCTAGAGAGGCACCCGCTGCGTGATAGGATGAAAGCCGGTCCAGCCAGGACGCTGCTGTGGCCCTGTAGAGCAGCGCTGCGCTCATGCTTGACATAAGCTGCTTATACTGGGTTCTGGGCAAGTTACTCAGAGACAAAGTACTCTGGAGCCTCAGCAAGCCTATGCAGTTTTCTAAAATCTTAATTGCCAATCGGGGTGAGATTGCCCTCAGAATTTTGAGAACCTGCGAAGAGATGGGAATTGCCACCGTCGCAGTCCATTCCACCGTTGATCGCAATGCCCTTCACGTTCAGCTTGCTGACGAAGCTGTCTGTATCGGAGAACCGGCCAGCGCTAAAAGCTATCTCAACATCCCTAATATTCTGTCTGCGGCTCTGATGCACAACGCTACAGCCATTCATCCCGGCTATGGTTTTTTAGCTGAAAATGCCCGATTTGCCGAAATTTGTGCCGACCACCAAATTCACTTTATTGGCCCCTCTCCTGATTCAATGCGGTCTATGGGGGATAAGTCCACCGCCAAAGAAACCATGCAAAGGGCAGGTGTGCCCACTGTTCCAGGCAGTGAGGGTCTGGTGCCTGATCCAGAGACGGGTCTGAAGCTTGCTGAGCAAATGGGTTACCCTGTCATGATTAAGGCCACAGCCGGTGGTGGTGGGCGCGGCATGAGACTTGTGCGGGAGCCAGAAGATCTACCTCAGCTCTTTCTAGCGGCTCAAGGTGAAGCAGATGCAGCCTTTGGTAACCCAGGGGTCTATATTGAAAAATTTATTGAGAATCCTCGCCACATCGAGTTTCAGATTTTAGCCGACACCCACGGCAATGTGGTTCACCTGGGTGAGCGAGACTGCTCGATTCAGCGCCGCCATCAAAAACTATTAGAAGAGTCCCCCAGCGCGGCCCTCAGTGCTGAGCTGCGGGAGAAAATGGGATCAGCTGCGGTGCGGGCGGCTCAGTCCATTGGCTATGTGGGTGCTGGGACGGTGGAGTTTTTGCTCTCGTCCAAGGGCGAGTTTTTTTTCATGGAGATGAATACTCGCATTCAGGTAGAGCATCCTGTCACGGAGATGATTACCGGGCTAGATTTAATCGAGGAACAAATTCGGGTTGCCCAGGGCGAAAAGCTGCGGTTTACCCAAGAGCAGGTCCAGCTCAGGGGCCATGCCATTGAATGTCGTATTAATGCTGAAGATCCTGACCATAACTTTCGTCCCCATCCAGGTCGCATTAGCGGGTATCTGCCGCCTGGGGGACCAGGGGTTCGGGTTGACTCCCATGTCTATACCGACTATGAAATTCCGCCCTATTATGATTCTCTGATTGGCAAGCTGATTGTTTGGGGCCACGATCGCCCTACCGCGATTGCTCGAATGAAGCGAGCGCTCTATGAATGTGCGATTACGGGGGTACCCACCACCATTAGCTACCACCAACGTATTTTAGAGACCCCGGAGTTTAATCGAGGCGAGGTCTATACCAACTTTGTGCAAGATGTGATGCAGGCTAAGTAAGCATTCGTAAAAGACCTTGCTGGCCGAGAAGTAGCTCTCGGATGAGGCTGATAATGCCCACCCAAATAATGGGGGTAATATCGACGCCGCCAATGGGAGGAACCAGCTTGCGAAGCGGCCACAAAAAAGGCTCTGTGGGCCAAGCAACCAGCAAAAATGGCAGTCGGTTGAGATTGGCTTGGGGGTACCAGCTCAGAACGATGCGGCAAATAAAGAGCAGGGTGAACAGACCCAGCAGAGGCCCAAGAACCCAATTCGAAAAGAGTGAAACAGTCATGATGATTATGAGAAGCAAGGAAGCCATCGTACTGTCAGTTTAACGCTGTCAGTGGATGGCCTGAGCAGTCGATGGTGGGCAAATCGAAAATTAAAGTCTTCTCAAGTGTCTGACAACCCTCTAATATTAAGGAAAGTGTTGTAATAAAAAACAATTATGACTTATACCTTGATGGCAGTGACCTCTTCTTTGGTGGGGTTCTTCTACAGTCTTATTTTTGGCGCGGTGGTCCTGGGTGGACTGGGAGCCTTTTTTATCTATGCGAGCCAGACTGATCCCGTCAACCGCCGCTAGGTTGAATTTTTAAGATGTTTGCTGAACCTAGACGTTCGTTATAGACATCACCACGAGGGTCAAGGTTGATAGACTGTCTTCTAGATGTGGAAGATGGGTTCATCAACCTTGATTTTATTGTTAGTCAGCCCTTGTGTCGCTAGGATAGAGGGACATTATTGACCAGTTGCAGATTGGCACGGGGAAAACTTGAATGATAGAGGTTTTACTAGGCTCAGGGCAGATGCTTTTATTTTCACCGCTGCTAGCGCAGGTCAATGTAGGGTCGCCCCAGGCCGTCTTCTTGGGGCTTGCTATTGCAAGTTCTGGCGCAGGTCTCTATTTTTTGAGATCGTTCCGGCCTGAATTAGCCCGTGATCACGATATTTTCTTTGCTGCCATCGGTCTGTTGTGTGGCGGTATCGTTTTTTTTAATGGCTGGCGACTCGACCCCATATTGATGTTTTCCCAGATTTTACTGGGAGGGTCGGCTATTTTCTTTGCCGTTGAAAGCATTCGGATGCGCGGCATCACTACTAATCAGGCACGCCGCAATACGCCGATTGTTGATGATGATCGCCCTGTCGGTCGGGTGTATCGCGCTGAGTTAGATGAGCTATCCCCCAGCCGTGAACGGCCCCGCCGTATTCGGAGTGCCCGAGACAGTGACGATGATGTTGAAGAAGCCTACACTCGCGAGAGTATGTCTTCAGAGCCTCGTCGCTCTCGACCTCGCCGCTCTCGGCCCAGTGGCGATAGCCGCCAGGGCTTTGACCGAGGTGATGTTGATGTTCGCCGACCTAATAGCGACAGCCGTCAGGGATTTGAGCGGGGCGATACTGAAGCGCAACGCCCCCGTCGTCGCCCTCGAACTGAACAGAGCGATCGCCGTCCCCCTTCTTCTAGTGATGAAGACGATATTGCCTCTAGCCGCCGCCGTCGGGCCAGTGGATTAGATGCTTCTGCTGAAGAGCCACGCCGTTCACGATCTAGTAGCCGTAGCGGCCGTCGCCCCCGAAATGCACCCCCACGACAGCGTGATGACGATAGCTATGTAGACTACCGCCCGATGGACTATCGGAACTCTAACCGAGGCTATGATGCCTCGGCGGATGATGAGTGGGCGTAACGCTTAAACTTGGGTTTTTGAAGATTGCGCTTTGAGATACTCGGTATTGACCTTCGATTCTCTCGTGAGGGCAATTTTGCCAGTGCGAGCAATCTCTTGAATGCCGAACTTGCTCAGCATCTGTACGATCGCAACCATTTTGCCGGGGTCGCCTGCGACCTCAACGGTGAGGGCATCTTCAGCGGCATCTACAACCTTGGCCCGGAAGATTTTAACGATCTCGGTGACTTCTGATCTCACAGCAGCGGTGGTGCTGACCTTGATCAACATCAGCTCGCGTTCAACACAGGGTTTTTCGGTAATGTCTTGAACCTTAAGCACGTTGATGAGCTTATAAAGCTGCTTCGTGAGCTGTTCAATGCTGCGGTCGTCGCCAGGGACCACCATGGTGATCCGTGAAACCCCTCCCTGCTCCGCTGGACCGACGGCCAAGCTTTCAATGTTAAATCCTCGACGGGCAAAGAGGCCCGCAATGCGTGTCAAAACGCCGGCTTCATCTTCAACGAGGACAGATAGGGTGTGTTTCATAGTGCTGGGGGATTCTAGGCTCGTAGCTTTTTATCGTAACCTACGGGTTGGGCCTTGGGTAGCCAATGACGGATCCAGGTTGCGATCGCATCATTAACGACACCCGGACATTCATCCTGGGGACAATGCCCTGCGTTATCGAGTTCTACAAGCTGAAGGGCTTCGTTATATCGAACGAACAGGGGTGCTAACTTTGGCGGTACTAACATGTCTTGTTTACCCCAAATGAGCAGCATTGGAATGGTCAGCCTGGGCAAAATAGATTTGGCTAAGTATTCATCGTTCAGCGTGGGCTTGGCGATGAACATCGCCTTTAGCGCTCTGGCAGCGCCTCGGTCGTGGGTGGGGTTCACCAAGATATCGACTAGCTCGTCCGTGACGGCATCGGGGTTAGCATAGGCTTTTTTTACCCAAAATCGAATCACGCTGGGCTGACGGATCCAGCGAAAAAATGGATTAAAGACAGGGGAACTGGTAAAGATACTTTTGGTGACCCACAGCGCTGGGAACAAACCTGTTTTCAGCAGTGACAGACCCTTCGTTAACCACACCGGAGACTCTAGAACTGAGGAATCGGGTAAGTTGATCATGGCTGTTGCGCGCACCATCTGAGGATAGCGAGCTGCTGCGATCAGGCTGACCAATGACCCCAGAGAATTGCCGACCAAAATGACGGGCACCTTGATAAAAGTGCGCCAGAAATCGTAGACTTGTTCGGCCCATAGAGAAGCCGCGTTGTAGTTGGTATTTGCCTTTTCAGAGCCTCCGAACCCTAAGAGATCAAGGGCATACACGGCGTGATGCTCACTGAAAAACGGCAAATTGTGTTTCCAGTGACCGATGGAGGCTCCGAATCCGTGTAAAAAAAGCATGGGGGGACGGTTCGGATCGGCCCCCTTAGTGCTGAAGCTGTAGCGAGTTTGCCATCCTCGCCAGACCCAGTCTCGCTGAGCGCCCATGCAGGATTGCCAGGGGAGTGTTGTGGTCACGGTTTAAGATTCTTTGCTTTTCTTTGATTGTAGTTGGCTCGTCATGACTTAGCTGCTCACGGGCTTCCAGATAGTGCTGCCTTTTCGGTCAGTGATGGTGACTTCTACCTCTTGTGGTTGGTCCTTTGCGTCTTGAACTGAGCAGTTGAAAGTATCGCCTTGAAAGGCAATTTTAAATTTGCCGCCACAGTCAGCCGTCACGGTTTCTTTTTGCTGTTGAAAGCTTTCTTGAATCGACTGCTCAACCGTTGCTAGGGGAATGAGACCTTCATTGGTAGTCCACTTGACATTGCCTGCACTATCTTTTTGAGTCACCTTGACTTTGAGTGCTTTGCCATCTTCCGCTTTGATTTCACAGTCAAAGGAGTGATTGGTTTCAAGCTTAATATCTTGGGGGCAAGTAACCGCTTTGACGGCGATTCCGGTTTGGGTAGCGAAATCTTGCTTTACCAGACGTTCAAGCTTTTCTATCTTCAGTGTGGGTGTACAGGCTGTGAGCAGACTGAGGCCAGTCACTAAAACTAGGAATCGCTTGCTTGATAAAGGCTTCATGATCTTAAGGAGAAGACGCTAGATAACAATGGGCTGAGGATGGTGGCAATTGTATTGAACAATACAATTTACTGACTCTAGTTTACTACTCGTGTTGCAGCGCCAGTACTGAGTGGCACTGAGGAATTGTCTCTGGGCCGAATGGTGAGATCGCAAGCAAAGTTCAGAGCGAATTTCGACATCAGATTTTTTCAGGCTCTGTAGCAGTGGATGACGGCGATTAGCAGACGTTTATCGTCTAAGCTTTTTGCGTAGAGATCGCACGGCTGCACTCGTATTGCGCTGAGCAGCAATCTGTAGACACTCATCAATCATCTCGGCAAGGTGCATTCCAGGGAAAAAAGCACTACTGTCCTGCCGGTGATAGGTTCCCTCACTGAAGCGATAAATGCTTAACTGATTCTGTTTGAATAGCCATACCTCTGGGACTTGGTAGGGCAGATAATCCTCTACATTCGTGTAGCTGGTCACATCAATCTCAATCACTAAATCGGGTGGTGGATCGATGCCCCAGTTGATGCGAGTCTTTCCTGAAATTTCAGCCCAATGATCAATATAGAAGCAGTGATCCGGCTCGATGCCGCTCTCCTCTGGCAGTTCCATCGTGATTGGCGTGAAAGAATCATACTCTTGCTCTAGATGGTCTAGCAGCACTTTGACCACATCTGCCAAAACATCTACCGTGCGGCCATGTTCAGGCAAAGGGTTCATGAGCAGAATCTCTCCGTGACGAAACTTGAGGCGCGGAGTCGAGCGATCGCCTAGTCTTCGACTCAGGGCTTGATACTCCTGCCAATGGCCGGGGAATCGCAATACGCTCCCCGGTGAAAGCTGAATCTCTTTTGGAGTGACAACTGTAAACATAGCCTCTGAGCCTCAAGCGTTTTTGCCCTATGGACTTTGTTCGATTGGCCTTAAACCTAACATACGGCTGCAGCCTATTTGGTAGCAGGCTGGAGCGCCATTACCACATCGGTTTGTAGGGTGGTGTCATTGAGCTGCGAGGTGGTGGCACCGACGGCCCGCATGGACTGGAGCATTGCTTGGGTTTCGGGGGTTAGCCAAGGGCTTTGGGCAATCAGGGGATTACTGAACAAGACGCCTGCAGCCTGCTCCATATTCACGTAGAAGTATCCTGAATTGTCCTTGGGCAGTGATGCGGTGGCCGCTTGGAAAAGCTTGCTGCTCTCTAATGTTTTAGATGGTTTTGAGGCTAAGATATCCGCCATCGGCCCTCCTAATGCAAAAAAAGTAGTGTCTTGATTGAGCCAGCCGTGACTCATTAAAGTGCCCTGAACCGGAATTTGCCATTCGGTCACCTGGGTTCCTTCAATCTCGCGCTCTTTGAGCTGCAGAAGATTTTTGGTGGCAAAGGTATCGAGCTTGCCATAGGTGTTTTCAGCAGTGGTGCGATCGCTGGTCTCAAGCAACAGTGCTCCACCAAACCCTAGCTCGGCTAACAGTCCTTCTTTAGAGGGAATCAAGGCAAAGGCATACTCACCATCCATCCACCCCAACAGATCGCGATCTAGATCGAGCTGGGTGGCTTGCTGAAGCTGCTGCCGCGTTTGCTCCAGCGCCTGTTTTAATTGTGGCACTGTGTTGAGC
>JBAUJD010000147.1:0-3764 GCA_049683515.1 Thermosynechococcaceae cyanobacterium
GTAGTGATCATGATATTGACCATAATGTAGATCAAAAGTCGCTGATCTTTGAGGGCGATCAGCCAGCCTTGAGCGCCATGTTGCCCTCGCTCTTTCCCCTGAGCCGATTCGGGAATCGCCCCGTAAACCACCCCAAAAAAGATCCCGAACGAAACCGCATCAATGACAAATAATGCTCTGTAGAGATTTGCGATCGCAATCAACGCCCCTCCCACCACGACTCCTAAACTCAGCCCGACATTGTCCGCCAGCCGCGTAATCGCATAGGCTTCATTACGCTGGGCTGGCGTGCTCAGGTCAGCCACGGTGGATTCTGTGGCAGGCCAATAGAGGCCCACTCCCATCCCCATAACCAGATTCCCGATTACCAGCGACGGAAAATCGTTGGCAACGGCAATAATCAGGGCTGCGATAGCAGAGATCGCCACCGCCAGCAGCAGCGTGCGCCGACGGCCCCAAAAGGTTGAATCGGTCATAGAGCCGCCCAAAATTCGACCCACGACTCCAGAGACAGAGGCACTACTGAGCGCGACCCCCACAGAGGTTGAAGAGAGACCGACCTGATTGACAAAGAAAATGGGCAGATAGAAAAAAGTTAGCCCACTCCCGGCTTGGGAGAGCAGCCGACCTGCGGCGAGGATCCAGACTTGGCGATCAAGCTGTGGTAGCCAAGAGGCAAATTTCATACGTACAGTATGACCTGAATCATGCAGCGATGCTGAGCAGTCAACCTAAGAGAAGCCCTCCCTAAACTGCATTGCTAGAGGTGTCATTTCGTGTTGCTAGCCAATGGGTGAAGGAGCGATCGCTTTCTCCGCTTTGCCGACCGGCTAATAATCCCTCAATGCCAATATGCTCATCTAAGTCAATCCATTCAATCGCATAGCCATCACCCAGAAGCTGCCAATTATTTCGTTCTTCTAGGGAAGCATTCAGCAGCCGAGGATACCAAGAAAGAGGGATCACTAAGCTGCGCCCATCAACTAAGTCCACAACTAATTTGTCGCCTGTTAGCTGAACTTGTGCAGCAAGAGGTTCTGTTTCAAGAGTCAAAGTAGTCATGCCAAGCCTCCAGCAATAATTGCTCGTGTTCCTCTACAAGTTGAGTAATATCATTTAACTCATGATCTTTAAATCCTCGGTTCTTCATTAAGGAAACTGGGTTAAGCCAAAGTTTAGCCAACTGTCGATCTCGTTTGACATGAATATGAGCAGGTTCACCTCTATCAGAGCTAAAAAAGATGAAATTATAAGGACCAACTTGAAGAACTGTAGGCATTGACTAAATCACAGAATTAACCAAAAATCCCGCCGAAAAACTCGATCGCATCTTTCAAAGCCGCCACAAACACATCAATCTCGGCTTGAGTATTGTAGAAATACAAACTTGCTCGTGCTGTTGACTGCGCTTTTATCGCCCGGTGGAGCGGCTGCGTACAGTGATGCCCCGCTCGAATTGCCACCCCCGCCTGATCCAAAATGGTTGATAAATCGTGGGGGTGCACTTCACCCGCCGTAAACGACGCCAACGCCGCTCGACCTTCGCCTTTCGCATCCGGCTGAGGTCCGTAAATCTTTAGCTCAGGGATCTTGTTGAGCTGCTGGAATAGATAGGCCGTCAGCTCCGCTTCGTAGGCGTGAATTTTATCCATCCCAATGTGGGTGAGGTAATCAACTGCTGCGCCTAGAGCAATAGCCTCTGCGATCGCAGGTGTCCCCGCTTCAAACTTATAGGGCACATCGGCATAGGTAGAATGATCTAAAAACACATCCGCAATCATCTCGCCACCGCCCAAAAATGGCGGCATTGAACGCAGTAGATCGCGCTTGCCGTATAAGAAGCCAATCCCCGTCGGACCACACATTTTGTGGCCGGAAGCTACTAGCCAGTCACAATCCATTGCCTGCACGTCAATTGCCATGTGAGGCACACTCTGACAGGCGTCTATCAGCACTTTGGCACCGTATTGGTGAGCAATAGTGATGATGTCTTCAACGGGGTTGATGCAGCCTAACGTATTAGAAGCATGAACAACGCTCACGAGCTTGGTCTGATCAGAAACGAGAGACCGGAACTGTTCTAAATCAAATTCCTGAGTCTCTGTTAGCTCGACAAACTTGAGAACCGCCCCCGTCTTTTGGGCCACAATCTGCCAAGGAATCAGATTGCTGTGGTGTTCCATCACCGTGAGGATAATCTCATCGCCAGCCTGCAGCGTCTGTCCCCAGGTGTAAGCCACCAAGTTGATCGCTTCAGTGGCGTTACGGGTATAGATAATCTCTTCCCGATGGGTTGCATTAACGAAGGCTTGAACCTTGTCTCGCGCTCCCTCATAGGCATCCGTCGCCCGCCCGCTCAGCGTATGAACCCCGCGATGAACGTTGGAATTATCTTGCTGGTAGTAATCTTGTAAAGCCTGCAGCACTGCAGTCGGCTTGTGTGACGTAGCTGCGTTATCTAGGTAAACCAGCGGACTGCCGTTGACTTCCTGGTTCAGGATCAGGAAGTCAGAGCGAGTTTGAGTTGAGATCGTTTGTTCTAGAGCAAGCATAGGGGGGTAAGAGTTAGGAGTTTTGAGTTCGGAATTAAGAACTACCTCAAACGAGATAAAACATCTTCAAGTAAACCTTGTCGAATTGAGGGAACCGGAATTTTCTCTAGAATCTCAGCGGCAAAAGCTTTCACCAATAAGTCACAGGCGTTGTCATGATCCAGTCCTCGACTTTGCAGGTAAAACACCTCATCATCTTCGAGCTGACTGACGGTGGCACCGTGGGCGCATTTGACATCATCGGCAACGATTTCGAGCTGAGGTTTAGTATCCACCCTTGCTTTGGGCGACAGCAGTAGATTGCGGCTGAGCTGCGCTGCATTGGTTTGCTGCGCGGCCTTGGGCACGAAAATTCTGCCGTTAAACACAGCACGGGCCTGATCATCGACGATGCACTTATGGAGCTGCTTGGCTTGACAGTGAGGCTGCATGAACGTCAGCGCAGAATGGGTATCTGCCACCTGTGAATCAGTTGCCAGCGTCAAGCCATCTAAAACAGTTTCCGTTTGCTCTTCAGTGACAATCTCAGGATTATGGCGCGAGAGCTGACCACCAAGACTGATTGCAATCGAGCGATAGCGGCTGTCCCGTTTCTGAGAAACTGCCGTTTTCCCGATATGAATTGCAGTAGCCTCTTCCCGCTGCAGGCGGATGTGATTGACTTGGGCGTTGGCCGCTAGCCAGAATTCCGAAACCGAATTGGTAAACGTTTTCGCGCCGATGCTGACGAAGTCTTCAATCAATGTGACAGTACTGCCAGTTTCAGCAACGACCAACGCCCGTGGGTAGGCAACGGTCGGCGTTTCACCTTGAGCGACTGAGACAAACAACAGATGAATCGGTGCTTCAATAACCTGATTCCGGTCCACTCTCAGAACAGCAGCATCCGTGAAGTTACAGCTATTGAGGGCAGTGAACACTTCTTCAGCGCCATGAGCTTTGCCGAGATACGCCTGAAAAGAGTGATCTAGATTTTTCAGCGTTGTGATTTGAAGTCCAGAGACTTCTGTTTGGCTAGAAAGGTCCGGCGCAAAAACGCCATTGACGAACACGAGGCGGATCGCTACATCTGACCAAGTATGGGCCTGGATCTGCTCAGCCGTTACCGTTGCTGTCGCAGGCTGGAATGGAATTTGATAGAGCCTTGACGGATCAGTGAATCGCCATTCTTCGGTTCTGTTGCTGGGGAGGGCTTGGTCTTGGATTATTGTT
>JBAUJD010000148.1:0-15472 GCA_049683515.1 Thermosynechococcaceae cyanobacterium
GATCAAAGCGACCTTCAAGGATGCCGCGCGTAAGTTGAGTGGCCCCAAGAAGCGGGCATTTACCGCCCAAGTAGCCCTCGATTATTTTGCCGGTTCAGCCCGCCAGACAGAAACGGCAATGGGTTGGGACCGCGTCAGTATTCAACGTGGCTTGGAGACATTGGCAACCGGCATTCCCTATGGCGACAACTCCCATGCCCGGGGTCGCAAGAAATGTGAGGTGCTGTTGCCGAACCTCGCCGAGGACATTCACGCTTTGGTGGATGGTCAAGGGCAGGCTGATCCAAAATTTCAAACGTCGTTTCAATACCTTAGAGTCAGTGCTCAATCAGTGCGCGATGCATTGATTGTAGAGCAGGGCTACAGCGATGAGGCATTGCCCTCTCGCCAAGCGATTGGACTCTTCTTGAATCGATTGGGCTATCGTCTTCGTAAACCCTCAAGACAAAGCCCCTCAAGAAAATTCCAGAAACTGATGCCATTTTCGAGCAGGTAGCAGCGGCCAATGCTGCTGCCGATGCCGATGCGAGCGTCCTGCGTCTTTCTATCGATTCAAAGGCAAAAGTAAAACTGGGCAATCTCTGGGCGAGTATTGATCCTGACCACCCCGAAGTGAAAGACTGGCAGCGTCGTTTAGCGAGGCCTAAACTCGGACGATCGCGCTAATATTTTTCTACACTCCCTATTACGGAAGCAACCTCGTGCATTTACCTTCATTCATGTGGCTCTGGCGCATTGCAGCTTGGTCGATGGGCCTCACCGTGACGCTATTCTTCGGATTGGCCGTTGTCGGTCTCATGCTGAGAAGACAAAGACTTCAACCTGGTGCTAAACCTCAAAAATGGCTCCGTATTCTCCATCGAGGCATGGGGCTAACCCTCGTGTTGCTGATCGTGAACCTCCTTGCCATTGGCGTTGTGGGCACCCTGGGTTATTACGGCAGTCTGGGGCATTCTTGGCATCTCCCCGTAGGTCTGATCGTAGTGGTATTGGCTCTAGGATCAGCTTGGTCGGCAACGCGAATTCATCCCCAACGGCCTTGGGCGAGATCGCTTCACTTAAAAATCAATAGCGTTTTATTTGTGGCCCTGGCCCTTGTTTCTTTGTCAGGCTGGTCTGTAGTGCAGAAATATATACCGCAGTAGTATGTTCTAGGGTTGATCGGGGTTAATGCCTTGCGATCGCAATAATGTCTCCAATCGCTTAGCCCGCTGCTGTGCCTCTTCCGCTTGCCGCAATGCGACCTCCTTCGCCTGTCGCTCCTGCTCTTTAGCTTGGCGCTCTTGCTCTTCCGGCAATGGGATCAGATTCCCTTGCTTACTAAACCAGCGCAGTTGTTGGGTCTCAATCCCCAGGTAGAGCTGAAGCTGTTCACTCCATAACTGGCCTGCCTCGTTGGGTGCAATAGCTTCATAGCGCCCTTCCACAAGATGAAACCCCGCAAACTCCATCGTTTCTGGATGAAACCAGAAGTAGTCAGGGACGCGCCAGATATCTTGGTAGAGCCGCTTTTTCTCACCACGATCCACAGAGGCGGTTGAGTCAGAAAGCAGTTCAATGACAACGTTGGGATATTTACCACCTTCATCCCAGACCACCCAGCTCCGGCGATCTTTCTTTTCTACGCCCAGCACGATAAAGATATCGGGACCGCGAAAGTCACGGGACTTGAGCTGCTGCTCGTTGTAATAAACCGTGAGGTTGCCGGTGATATAGAAATCATGGAGATCGCGCCACCAATACTTCAACAGGCGGATCAGCAAATCAATTTGATCGCGGTGAAAATCGGTTTCCAAGGGCGGCTCATCACTGTATAGGTTAGATGGAAGCCGCTTAATGTCGTCGGCCTCTGCAATTGATGGGGGTGGATTGGCATCAAGACGAACCATAGCAAAATTCCCCGGGGAAACTGGTCTCAGTCTAGCGCAGCAGAGTAGATAGAACGCTTGTCAAATCCTATGGTGACGGCACCCCGATCAGACTTAAACGCTCTTTAATGATTGTCAGTGACCCATCACCCATCTTGCCGCAATTAACCAGCTTCATCTCCTCCATATAGCTCTGCCACTCAGCCCAGATCATTGTGCGTACGTCCGGTGCAGTAAGCCGTCAGTGGCTAGGTCTGTACTACACTACTTGAGCGATGAACGATGCAACGCTGAACCTATGGCAAAACTACCTGACAGCCTCCTATCCACAATTTTTGAGCTACTCCAACGGTTAAGTTTAGGTATTGAGGCAGCAGCAGCAACAGAGTGGTCTCTTTATCAGGGGTATGGTGAAAGGACTGAAACGCTGGAAGAGCTAGAAGAGCTACAGAACGCTAGAGAACGACTAGTAGCCCCCTACACACGCTTGAATACATTATTGCTTAGGATTCTAGAATCTCAGCCCAAAGCTGATCCTGCTATGCTGGAACTACTGAATCAAACAATTAAGCAAGCTCAAGCCTCTGTTGATGCGTCTTGGGCCAGCGTTCAAGAAGTAAAGCGAGTGTGGAGACTGTAATGACAGAGCAAAAACTTGCAGTTCCAAGTGATAAAGAGAAAGAACAAGCCCTTGGGATGCTTAAAGAAAGTAACCGACAACTGGAAGACACAACTATAGCTCTAGATGAACTGATAGCTATAGTGGAAAAGAGATTAAGCTGTCAACAGTATCCGCGCATCAGAGAAAGTGAAAGACAAGCACTACATAAGCCTCTTGCCTAATGGAGAAGTGAGAGATAAAACCACTCAGCCTCCACTATTTTATAGGGACCAAAAACTAGGAGGACTCAGTTCTCGACTCTTGGGTCTTTGATACGAGTTGCGAAATGTCTTCATGGGGCTACTCTGATTGATGTGAATGAGATCGCTGTATCCAACGTTGCCAAATGGCAGGCAGCGTCACCCGACATCGATAAACCTTACCACTCACCCCGTCAGTGGTGCTAGAAGCCATTTCAACAATAGTCGATTGAATTTGCTCAATGGATGTTGTAAACAGAGACAAAGCAAAATTCAGCCCTCTGAGACGCTGGGCTGCTTCCTCATTGAAGGGTTCAATTTTAGTCATCAGATCAGTGGCTACGAGACCGGGCCGTAATCCTAAAATCGAGATGGGGATCTGTCTATATTCTTCGGCCATTACTAGCGTGAACCGACGCACTGCCGACTTAGAGGTGGCGTAGGCGCTCATATAGCCATACTTATCGACGCGACTATCTTGATCGCCTGCGCCAAACACATTGATGATTTTGCCCTGATTGCGCTCCAGCATATGTTTGAGGGCCACCGTTGTCCCGTGATAGGTGCCGTAAAGATTGGTCTCCACCACTGATTTCCAGCGCTTGGCAGAGATGTCGAGGGTCTGAGCGTAAGGGCTGGCAATTCCGGCATTGTTAATCCAAATATCAATCTGTCCAAACTGTTCGATGGTTTTTGCGGCTAAATGCTCTACCTGCTCTAGAGAGGTGACATCACAGGTGATGCCGATGACCTTTGCGATCGCATCCTTCGACAACTGCTCACAAACGACCTCCGTCTCTGACCGAGATGACACCACAACATTAGCACCAGCAGCAGCGAGTGCCTGAGCCATAATTAGGCCAATTCCGCGAGTACTGCCAGTAATGACAGCGGTGCGATTGAGCAAGGGTAAATCGGTCATGGGTGAAGAGTGAGTCAAGCTTGGGGCGTCGGCCTGAAGCCGACAGACGGTCAGGCTATAGTGAGAGTAAATCTCCACAACTAGCGTATATGGTTACGACTCCCCTTGAGATCGCACAACGACTGCGCCCCGACGTTCAGTCTCTCCAGGCCGATCTGGTTCAGTGGCGGCGTGACCTGCATCAGCACCCTGAGCTGGGCTTTGAAGAGTTCCGCACCGCAGAGGTTGTCTCCCAGAAGCTGACAAAATGGGGCATTCAACATCAAACCGGGGTGGCAAAAACCGGGATTGTCGCCACCATTGAAGGCGCTCATCCAGGGCCAGTGTTGGCGATTCGGGCCGATATGGATGCGCTGCCAGTTCAGGAAGCCAATCAAGTGCCCTATCGCTCACAGCACGACGGTCGGATGCATGCCTGTGGTCATGATGGACATGTTGCGATCGCACTCGGCACCGCCTACCACCTCTCTCAACACCGAGATCAGCTTAAGGGCACCATCAAAATTATCTTTCAGCCCGCCGAAGAATCACCCGGCGGGGCCAAACCCATGATTGAAGCAGGGGCGCTCAAAAATCCTGATGTAGACGCCATCATCGGCCTCCATCTTTGGAATAATCTGCCCTTGGGGACCGTCGGCGTTCGCAGTGGCCCCCTGATGGCAGCGGTGGAACTCTTTGAATGCCAAATTCAGGGCAAAGGTGGTCATGGAGCCATGCCCCATCAGACCGTAGATTCCGTGGTGGTAGCATCCCAGATTGTGACGGCACTGCAGACGATTGTGTCGCGAACCTTGAATCCGTTAGATTCAGCCGTGGTGACCGTGGGTGAACTCCAGGCCGGGTCTGCCAATAACGTGATCGCCGATTCAGCCCGCATGACCGGGACGGTACGCTACTTCAACCCTGAATTAGAAACCGTAATTGGCAAGCGGGTTGATGAGATCATTGCTGGCGTTTGCCAAAGTCATGGCGCAACTTACCACCTCAACTATCACCCCTTATACCCAGCGGTAATTAACGACGCCAAGATGGCAGAGCTAGTCCGGTCAGTGGCCCAAACCGTGATCGAAACCCCGGCAGGTGTAGTTCCTGAGTGCCAGACAATGGGGGGCGAAGATATGTCCTTCTTTTTGCAAGAAGTTCCGGGCTGTTACTTCTTTTTAGGGGCAGCGAACAAAGAACTGGGCCTAGACTATCCGCACCACCATCCCCGCTTTGACTTTGATGAAACTGCACTGGGTATGGGGGTAGAAATTTTCCTGCGTTGTATAGAAAAATATTGTGATTTGGGTTCTTTTTGAAAATGATTCAAACGCCTCAAAAAACCATTACGCTAGAAGCTTTTCTCGCGAGGCCAGAAACAGAACCGGCCAGCGAGTACATTGATGGAGTCATCATTCAAAAACCAATGCCTCAAGGTAAGCACAGCGTGATTCAGGGTGAACTAGTCTCTACCCTCAATAACATCATCAAGGCTCCACGCATTGCTCGTGCTTTTCCTGAACTACGCTGTAGCTTTGGTGGGCATTCGACTGTTCCTGATATTGCCGTTATGCTCTGGAATCGCATTCCTCGTGATGTCAGTGGCGAAGTTGCAAATGTGTTTCCCATTGCTCCTGATTGGGCCATTGAGATTCTTTCACCCGGCCAGAGCCAAACCAAAGTAACCAAGAACATTCTGCACTGCCTTCAGCATGGCACTCAGATGGGATGGCTAATCGATCCAGCAGAGCAGCTAGTCTTTGTTTTTTATCCCGAGCAACAACCCATTTTCTATGAAGATCTTGAAGCACCATTGCCAGTTCCTCAATTTGCTCAAGACTTTAATTTAGCTGTAGGGGAGTTATTTGGTTGGCTAAGGGAGTAGCACGAAGGGAAGCGCTGTTGCTGTGTCCCTCACCAACATAGAGACACAGCAGATAAGCTACTTGAGCTGACTAATGGCACGATCTACATTTTTGACGGCTTCACTATTGCCCTTCTTTTGGTAAAGCTGACGAGCCGTCTGGAAAGATGCTTTAGCCTCATCCGGTCGCTCACGCTCTAAGAGCGCTAAGCCCAGGCTGTAATGAGCCTGGGGACTTTGGGGATCAGCATTAATGGCTTGGCGATAGGCCACCACCGCACTGAGATCATTGCCACGGGCGCGCTCAATATCACCTTTACCCACCAAGGCATCCGCATAGCGAGGATTGAATTGGAGCGCTTTGTCATAGGATGCCAACGCTTCATCAAGCTGATTCTGCTGAACTAGCAACTCTCCTATTCGATAGTGCACCCGACTATTGCGAGGGTCTAGTTTCGCGGCACCTTCAAGGGCCGCTAAGCCCTCTTCCTTCTTGTTTTGACGGAGATAAGCCATTGCTAAATTAATCTGAATATCTCCATTTTTAGGCGATAGCTTAGCCGCTTGCTGAAGCGCCGTCACCGCTTCAGGGAGTTGGTCCTGCTGCAGCAACAGCCGTCCCTTAGCATCGTAGGCTTCCCAATTATTAGGGGAGAGGGCTACCATCTTGTCGAAGGTTTGAATCGCGCCGCTGTAATCTTTCTGGCGACTTTGAATGACGCCAAGGCCTTCCCATGCCTTTAAGTTCTTAGGGTCAATCTGGGTGGCCTGACGATAGGCTTGGGCCGCGCCAGCATTATCACCGACATTGCCGAGACTAAAGCCAAGAGCATAATGGAAGTTCGCGTCTTTACCATTGATCGCAATGGCCTGACGGTAGGCTGTGGCGGCGGCAGCATACTCTCCCTGTTGAGCCTGAATATAGCCGATGGCCGAAAAAATACGTGCATTCTTGCCGTCTAGTTGAGCCGCTTGCTGATAGACCTTCAGAGCCGCATCAAGATTACCTTGATCCACCAGCTTTTTCCCTTCTTGGAAGAGTTTAAAGAGCTGGTCGCCATTCGTCTGGGCGACGGTTTGTGCCGATGATGGTGCCGGAAGTACCATTCCTCCGCCCAAGGCTAAACACAAACCGATTAATACAACTCGTTGGTGACGCACAAACGTATCCTCTTTCTGAACCAAAGTGATTTATAAAATAGAATCATACTTAACGGTTTTTAACCCGCCCTTAAAACATCTGGCTGTTTTGATTAAACAGGCCCAAGCTTGGGTTAAACCAGGAGTATATTCTACCCAAGTCTGTAGAGACTTAAATTTAACCGTTCTAGTTTCAGGTTTGGCTCATTTCCTGCTGGGCGTGATGTCAGGACGGCTGTCCATTCATTCATCCGCGAGGTAACTATGACCACTTTTCGCAACATTGCGATAGTGGGTCCTTACTCTAGTGGTAAAACGACTCTCCTAGAAAGTCTACTCTACGTTAGTGGAGTGATTACCCGTAAAGGATCCATCGCAGATAAAAATACCGTGGGTGATGCTGCTGCAGAAGCCCGCGATCGCCAGATGAGCACAGAAGTAACGGCTGCCAGCCTTGAGCATGGCGGCCTTTCTTTTAATTTTTTAGACTGTCCCGGTTCCGTCGAGCTATTACAGGAAACCCTCAATGTTTTGGTGGGTGTCGATGCGGCGGTGGTGGTCTGTGAGCCAGAACCCGACCGAGTAATGAGCTTAGCCCCGCTCTTTCAAACTTTAGACGCCTGGGAAATTCCCCATCTCGTCTTTATCAACAAAATGGATCGGTCCCATGCTGAATTTAACGAGGTGCTGGCGGCTCTCAAAGAAGTCTCTAGTCGGCCTTTGGTGATGCACCAATATCCCATTGGCAACGGCGAGACCCTGACTGGCTTCATTGATCTGGTGAGTGAACAAGCCTATCAATACCACTCCGATGCGGCGGCTGATCCGATTCCGTTCCCTGCAGAGCTGAAGGACCAAGAGCAGGCCGCCCATACTGCCATGCTGGAGACCCTGGCCGACTTCGACGATCATCTGCTTGAGGAACTCTTAGAAGAGATTGAACCGCCCCAAGAAGAGGTGGTAAAAGATCTCAGGATGGAGCTGGGAGCCGATCTGATCGTGCCCGTTTTTATCGGAGAGGCGGATCAGGACTTTGGGGTGAGACCGCTCCTGGATGCCCTCGTAAAGGAAGCTCCAGACTCTAGTGAAGCCGCAGCTCGTCGAGAGCTACATGCTGCAGCCGAGCGACCGGTGGCCCAAGTACTGAAGACGTTTCTGTCGCCCCAGGGTGGCAAGCTGTCGCTGGTGCGCGTGTGGCAGGGACAGATTAATGATGGTATGACCCTCAATAACGTTCGAGTAGGTGGTATCTATCACCTCAACGGTCAGCAGCAAAAGAGCGTCACCCAGGCCCAGGCCGGTGAGATTGTGGCCCTCAGCCGCATGGACGGAATCAATACCGGGGATACGCTGACGGTGGCGAAGCCGATGGCCTTACCCACGGCGATGCAGCTAGAGCCGGTCTTTGCGCTGGCGATTAAGCCGGAGAACCAGAAGGATGAAGTGAAGCTCACGGGTGCTATAGCAAAGCTAATCCAAGAAGACCCCAGTCTCTCTTTAGAGCCGCGAGAAAGCACCCATGAAGTCCTGCTCTGGGGGCAAGGCGATATCCATCTTCAGATTGCCACAGACCGCCTCGACCGAAAATTTAATCTGCCGGTGAAAGTTCATACCCCCCATGTCCCTTATAAGGAGAGCATTCGCAAAGCAGCCCACAGTCACGGTCGCTATAAGCACCAAACGGGTGGGCACGGTCAGTTTGGTGATGTCCATCTTGATATTCAACCCCAGTCGCGGGGTGAAGGCTTCCGATTCCAGGAAACCATTGTGGGGGGAGCGGTGCCCCGGCAGTATATTCCTGGCGTCGAAACTGGCGTTCGAGAATTTTTGCAGCAGGGAACCCTAGGGTTCCCTGTGGTGGATGTATCCGTCACCTTGACCGATGGCTCTTACCATTCCGTTGATAGCTCAGAGCAAGCCTTTAAGCAGGCAGCCCGGATTGCCATGCAAACAGGGCTACCCAACTGTGAGCCAGTTTTACTGGAACCCATTGAACGGGTGACGGTCTCTGCACCCGCTAGCTTTACCTCTAATGTGCTGGGGTTAATGACCCATCATCGCGGCCAAATTCTGGGGTACGAGCCCAAGGCTGACTGGCGGGGCTGGGATGAAATCTCAGCCTACCTGCCGATGGCAGAAATGCAGCGGCTGATTATTGAGTTGCGATCGCTCACCCAAGGCGTCGGCTTTTTTAACTGGCAAGACGATCATCTAGAAATCGTGCCCGATAAAGTCGCCGAACGAGTGCTTGCGACCGTCGAATTAGACCCCTGTGCTTAACCTTTAATTAAGCCTCGCAGAAAAGGGTTGCAGTCTTAGGTTGAGTCCGCTATGCTCAGGACCAGTCAAAGGCTGTAGCCTTACCTCAGTCGTGGCTGAGAGAAGGCTCACGGCCTAGTTTTTGCAAGGCATATGATCCACATCACTGGGTACCCCTGAGTGAAATCACTGCCTAAAACGCAGTAAATGTCTATCTTCAAAAGCATAGGCTTTATGCAAGACAACAAAGCCGGGGGTTTGGGATACAGGGTACGTTTTTTGACCTTTATAGGCAATAATACGTACTGAGGAGAGTCAATGTGTTGGTGTGTGTGAGGAAACAGATTCGTGGTGTTTTTATATAAGGATAGTGGCCGGGTCCATAGCTTAAGACAATCTTATCTAAAGCTAAACTCACGGCAACAGTTGCCCATTGGCGTTTTTGATAGTGGCTGCGGGGGTCTCACGGTTCTCAAAGAGCTGCAGGCTCGCTTGCCTCGCGAAACATTTTTATACGTTGGCGATACCGCTAACGTTCCCTACGGCACGCAGTCTCAGGCCAACATTTTGCACTATTCTCGCCAGATTTTAGACTGGATGACCCAGTACCCCGTCAAAATGGCAATTATGGCCTGCAATACCAGCTCGGCCTTGGCGCTCGATGCTGTGCGATCTGAATTTAAAATTCCCATCCTGGGCATTATCCTCCCCGGAGCCAGAGCCGCTGCTATCCAAGGGAAGCGGATCGGAGTCCTTGCCACCCCCGCAACCGTGGCGAGCGAGAGCTACCCAAAGGCTATCCTTGAAAAAAATCCTCAGGCGGAAGTCTTTCAAGTGGCCTGCCCTGAATTTGTCCCGCTGATTGAGAGCAACCGTATCCACGAGGCAGAAACCGTTGCCATCGTGCAGGAGCGTCTTCAACCGCTCTTAGAGGCTCAGATTGATACCCTCGTCTATGGCTGTACCCATTATCCTCACCTCGCCCCCGTTGTGGAAGCATTGTTGCCACCGTCGGTGCAAGCCGTTAATCCAGCCGTGCGCATGGCCGCAGCGACAGCTCAAGAACTTGAAATTCTGCAGTTGCAGACCCACCAGCGGCCTCAGCGGCCTCGATTTTTCGTCAGCGGCTGTCCCCAGCAATTTGCCCAGCTCTCACAGCAATGGCTGGGTCGGCAACCTTGGGTAGAGCAGGTTAACTTTAGTTCCTCATCATTAACGGAAACGGTCCCGTTAGTCGAGGCCGCGACGGACAGAATAGTTTTATAGTTCAGTCTAAACCGCGCCGTTAATCTGTCAAGATTAGTGAAAGAGCAAGGGAAATCACGGCAACGCCCGTTTTTCGTGGCACGTTGTGATGTGGCTCTCGCTGGACGTTCGCTAAGACTTTAAATATGGTTATGTTTCATCATTGGTTCAGACAAGCCCTCAAGCTTCTGCTGGGCGTGGTTTTGTTATTTGGGTTGTGGGTGCCGGTCGCCACTGCGGCGCTGCCTCCCGGTAATGCCGTCAATGATCCAAGGGCGTTGCTGCGATTATCTTTGCCCCTTGATAACAAAGAGATTCGAGAGCTACAGCTCTATCTTGAAGGGACATCCCCCCAGCTTCGCGGTAAACGCTGGACTGAAATTTCTAAGGATTTAGAGAAGGCTTCTTCAAAGCTTGCCGTCAAAAGGAGCAAGATCCTAGCAGGCGTCCCTGCAGGCCGCCAAGACCAAGCCTCTGAACTGCTGGATACCATCGCGGTGGGCCTCTCTGAACTCAAAAAGCTCGCAGCAGTGCAAGATCCGCAGCCGTTTAAAGATGCAAGAGCGCCGGTTTTAAGAGCGGTGGGTGAGGTAGAAGATCTAATGGTGACCGGCTTCCCGTTTGAGGTGCCCAAAGAATATAGCAATTTACCGCAGCTTAAGGGCCGCGCCACGGTGGTCATTGACACCACCAAAGGCTCCATGACTGCCATCTTAGATGGCTACAACGCTCCGGTGACGGCGGGTAATTTCGTCGATCTCGTCAAGCGCGGTTTTTATGATGGTATGCCCTTCACTCGCACCGATTCATCCTACGTGATTCAGACCGGTGATCCAGAGGGACCAGACACAGGGTTTGTTGATAAAAGCACCGGGGCAAACCGCACCATTCCCCTTGAGGTCATGATCGAAGGTGATTCAGTGCCCATCTATGGTATTACGACCGAAGAGCTAGGGCTTTATCCGGCCAAACCCGTACTACCCTTCTCCGCCTACGGAACGATGGCAATGGCAACCTCTCCTGATGATGCCAACAGTGCGTCATCTCAGTTTTTCTTCTTACCTTTTGAAGCCGATTTGACTCCTGCCGGTGCGAATCTTTTGGATGGTCGCTATGCGGTCTTTGGCTACGTGGTGGAGGGCCAAGATGTGTTGGGAGAACTGACCAAGGGTGACAAAATCAAGTCAGCCAAGGTGGTGGAGGGACTCGAAAATTTAGTCTAGGGCATGACTATTGATCTAAAACATCGTGGGCTTCATGAAGCTGATTGAGCTGCCAATACAGTCCCTTCTGTTGAAGCAGCTCTTCATGGCAACCCATCTCTGCAACGGTGCCCTGGTCGAGCACCACAATTTTGTCTGCATCCCGCACCGTGCTTAATCGGTGAGCAATGACTAAGAGCGATCTTGTCCCAAATAGCGATCGCATCGCCTTCTGAATCTCTCGTTCTGACTCATAATCGAGGCTCGATGTGGCTTCATCGAAAACCAGCACATCCGGCTCGACTAACAGCGCACGGGCAATGCCAAGTCGCTGTCGTTGCCCCCCCGATAGCCGCACGCCGCGCTCCCCTACGGTGGTGTAATATCCCTGGGTTAGCGATGGAATAAACTCATCGACTCGTGCAATGCGGCAAGCCTCTTGAACCTGCTCAAAGCTGGCCCCTGGGTTTCCGTAGGTGAGATTATCTAAGAGCGTTCCGTTAAAAACATCCACCTCTTGATGAACAATCGCTAGACGCTTTCGATAGGGCGTCATCTCCAGGGTGCGGATATCTTGATCATCCATCAAGATTTGGCCTGCGGTCGGGTCAAAGTAGCGAAACAGCAGCTTGACGAGGGTTGATTTGCCAGACCCTGAACGACCGACCAAGGCAACGGTTTGATACGGCTCAATCAGAAAGCTGATGTCCTTCAGAACAGGCTGTTTAGCGTCGTAGCCAAAGCTGACGTTTCTGAAGTCGATCTTTCCTGTGAATTGGTAAGGTGCTGTTTCACTAACGACAGAGAGATCAATGTTGTATCGATCAGACGGCTCTTGAATCAACTCATGGAACCGCACCATCGCCGCATAGCGACGGGCCACAAATTCACCGACCATGCTCAGTGGCTCAATTTCAGCGTAGGCCATGCTCGAAACCGTCAGCGTGGTAATAAAGTGCCCTAACGAAATCCGTCCCTGCACTGCCGCCATCAGTGTGAGTGTGAGCACACCAAACACACAGCTTTGCACCACGGTTCGCTGCCAAGTGGCTAGCTTCACGTACCCACGATGGATGCGGTGAGTAATAATCTGATACTCTCGCCCAAAGCGCTGTCGCTGCCGCTTCAGTTCGCTCGCTTCGGTGGCAAAGGCTTTCACCGTTTTGATATTAGTGACGATTTCTGAGGTGCGGCTCTCGGTATTTTCGAGATAGCGCTCGATGGTCTCTTCTCGACGAATCAGCGTTTGCAGATTTCTGAAACTAAAGCCCAAAATGAGGATGAACGAGAGGAGAAATGCGATCGCAATTCGCCATTCGATCAGCAAGATCACCCCAAAAATCCCCAGAACTCTCGCCAGCTTCGGAATGAACTGTCCTGCAATTTCAGGATAGCTCCAGGTATGGTTCTCTAAACCTCGCGAGACACGCCCCGCAATCCGGCCCGGATTATTCTCGTCATAGAACGTTAGGGGAAGCGTTAAGAGCTTGGTGATCACCTGCTCTGCATGATCGCGACGAGCCTTGAGGGGAATCACCCAATGAAACCAACTGCCAATCCAGGGTTGAATGGGGGCGCGCAGGACAGACACAGTAAAGATAACGCCGAGCAAAACCCAGAGTGACAGAGACTGACTTATGGGTAAATGGAGTAGCCGACTGACCCCTGCCACGGTCGTTTGCACAGGGGCATCAAGGGGTTGCTTTGAGAGCACATTGAGAATCTGACCGATCGCGTAGGGAACCAGCAGGTCGAGAATTTCAAATAAGCTAGCCGCCGCAATACTGGCGGTAGCGATGGGCCAGTAGCCCCGGTAATACTTGAGAATATCTTTGAACGAAGCCATTGAATTTACCAGAAAATGCAGCGTTGGTCCCTGCGGTAGGATGGATTTGGGGTTGAGCCATGGGGCTAAAGGTGAAGTGAATAAACATGGCTTTTTCTCCCACGAACGCTGTTGTCTGGAGTCAACAAACTCTAAGGTAGCAGTTCTCTCAGGATTATGCTGGGGTTAAAACCAAACGAAATAACGACGAAAGGAATCAGTGATCACAAATGAACACAGTTCGCTTAATGTTCAAAAAGTATGAGCCAATTTCAATCTGGCTGCACCTCAATGTGCGTGCTTGGGCAAAGGACGAAGCCAAACGGCGAAGGGTTATAGTCTTTACCGCTCCATAGACCTGGACTAGGCTTGTGACACAACCTGGACAGCAAGATCTACCCTTAACTCTTGCTGCAGGGTGTGAATAATTGCCGTTAAATTATCCATTGTTGGGTTGCCCTTAGCTGACAGCATGCGGTGTAGACTTTTGCTAGGTTTACCAAGCTTGGCAGCAAGCCCCTCAAAACCTACCGTTGCATTGACAAGATCCCTGAGAATAAGTCGAGTTATCTCTGGTTCTCCACTCAGGAATAGACTTACAGCTTCATTGAGAAGCGCCACCGCAAAGTCTGGATTTCGCTGTGCCCGAGCACTAATTGTTTCTTTAAAGTCTCTCGTCAAAGCCATTTCGACCTTCACTTCCTAAGCTAGTTATTTGATTTATCTTTAGCGGCGTCTAGGCTCACCTTCTTTCGACGCTTATACTCTTGGCAAAGCTTGTTTGCCCTCTTGATATCGGCAGATTGAGTTTTCTTGGTACCGCCTCCCAACAGAATGATCAATTGATTGCCATCTTGCATAAGGTAAATGCGGTATCCTGGACCCCAATGAATACAACATTCTCCAATACCTTCAAACCATTTAATATTTGAGGTGTTTACCCAATTTCAAGCGTGAGACTGATACTGTTAGCTTGGCCGCAGCGACTGCGTCAAGCTGATCAAACTATCGTTGATAACGGCTAGATCCATTCTCTTAGATGTACTCTTGTCCCTTCATGTATTCATGGTAACGTAAAAGACACTATCCTCTGCAATAAGACCTACAAACGATAGAGATGGTTTCAGAGTATCAAGACAAGAGGATAGGGGCGGTTGAAGCACTCTGGATCAAGCGAGCCAAGCGCGGTCCAATGGATTCTGTTCAACAAGCAGAAATGATTGCCGGACAGGGATTAGTGGGCAATGCCAACCAGCGGGGACGGCGACAGGTTACCTTGCTTGACGCTGCAGTATGGGAGCAGGTGATGGAAGCGCTTGAGGCTGACTTAGATCCGGCAGTGCGGCGGGCCAATATTTTGGTGCGCGGCATCGACTTGGTGAAAAGCCGCAGGCAAGTGCTACAGCTTGGGGAGTGTCGCGTGCGTATCTTTACCGAAGCCAAGCCCTGTGAACGGATGGATGAAGCGTTACCGGGTCTCAAAACGTCGCTTTATCCAAATTGGAAAGGTGGAGTCTGCGGTGAGGTGATTACAGGAGGAATTGTGCGCGTGGGCGATCTCGCGATCTGGGAAGAGTCTTGAGTAAGTAGTCATCCCTGAAAAACCTCCATTTAAGCTCCAGCCTTAGCAGGCTCCTTTCGCTTGAGCCGCCGCAATATCCCTCGGCTTGACTGAACAACCACCGTTCAAATACTTCTTGCAGGTGGTTACACTCGAAACTGTTTCAGTCAGAAACAAGATCTAAAGTGGCTTCGTTCAAGTCCTGCGAATGACCTGAACATAAAACTCAGTAAGCTTTTCACTGTCTTGTTGATGATTTGGTGCGTGTGTGTTCCCCTTGTGGGTGCGATCGCACTTTCCCACGGCCCCGCACTCTTGATAACGCTGATTCTGTTGCCCATGACCATCAGCCAATCTGTCTTATCGATGTGGCAGGTCGGCTCTCAAGATCTGACCTCACGAAATGACTCTCTGACATATCTGGGTACGGTCAATGGGTTGAGTTGGCTTGCGATCGCAACCCTCATCTACTTCCAATACTGGCTTTACGGTCTTGCGGTGCTGGGCCTATCGCTAGGGATTATGGCGCTGGCCTACGGTAGATACTCTGCATCAAGCGTCTGTTCCACTGTGTAGGGGCATTCTACAGGGAATGTCTCTAGCGGGAGTTCCGTTTCATCTACGGCTAGCGATCGCGCCTCTGCATAGCACTCTAGATATTCCTGTTGTAGATAGTTTTTGAGGCTGGGTGAGTCCTTGAGAATTCGTGCGATTCGCTGGCGATGCTCTCGCATGGAACCCCG
>JBAUJD010000149.1:0-2231 GCA_049683515.1 Thermosynechococcaceae cyanobacterium
GGCTTACTCGCTTGCTGCAGGGGCTTATTCTAAGGAAATGGCAAATATAACTAGAGGCCGCCAGCGGCTCTGAGACCTAAAATCATGCCAGCGCCCAGTAGATGACCAAAACTTGCGGTGGCAAGGAACTCAGGCCAGCCAAAACCTTTGAGTAGGTCTGGCACGGGTGGCCCTGGTAGCTCTGGTCCTACCCCCTGGTGTTGGATGGCGTAGCGACCAATTGCGATCGCAATTAAATTGCACACTATCATCAGCACTCCTGTATTGAAGGTCCAGTGATACTCAGGAAACGTCGTCAGCAGTATAAAATTCATGAAAAATGGTTCTCCTAAACAGTGAAAATAACTGTGCTCGGCAGAATAACTGTCAGGATTATAAAAATTGGCCTGTACCAAATTCGCATTTTGTTTGAAGAGTTAACATTCAGCCCATGAGTCAATTGTTTAGTTCTCGCACCCAAGATTGGCCGACTCCGCTCCGAGTCAAGATCTGCGGCATTACGAGAGTCGATCAAGGGGTTGCGATCGCAGAACTAGGTGCCCACGCCCTCGGATTTATCTGCGTCTCTCAGTCACCCCGCTTCATTACCCCTGATCAAATCTGCAAGATTACAGAGCAGTTGCCTCAACACTCTATTGATAGAGTGCCATTGGCTCGTATCGGTGTCTTTGCAAACGCAACCCTGGCTCAGCTTCAAGAAACGGTTAATATTGCTCAACTGACGGGGGTACAGCTTCATGGTAATGAATCGTTAGATTTTTGCCAGCAGGTCCGAGCGGCACTCCCCCAAGTCGAGATCATTAAAGCATTTAGACTTCGAACCGCCGATACCCTAGAACAGACCGTCCCATACCAAAAAGTTGTGGATGCTTTGTTACTAGATGCCTATACGCCTCAAGCTCTCGGCGGTACAGGAGAAACCTGGGACTGGTCCATCGTGGAGCACTTTTCACCGACCTGCCCCTGGCTTTTGGCAGGAGGGCTGACGCCAGACAATATTCTTGAAGCCCTCCATCAAGTCAGTCCATCGGGTGTCGATCTCTCCAGCGGTGTGGAGCATCTGCCTGGAGATAAAGACTTGAAGAAAGTAGCGCACCTCTTTCAGCAGTTACGCACTTAAGTTGAGTTGAATGGATATAAATCTGCTGCTGATTTTGACGCCCCTCGACTTCTTTTGACTACGCTCAAGGCAAGTCACTCTCTTGGGCCGGCTCAGGGCAATGCAGCACAAGCCGATCAACTGCTGGCTAGATGGCAGATCAAGGTCAGTCGAGGGTTGAGCAGCCCCCCAACGACACCGCATCTTCATGGAACCCCTATTTTTAATCTGATGAATGGACCAGTTCTACCTTCGAAACCTCTCCATTGGAGGTAATGTGTAGCATGACATAACAGCTATAGGTTACTGCTTCGCTATCATAGCCAGGACATGCACCACCGTAGCTTACGGTTTCTGGGCCATCGTTTTTGGAGTTTTCAAAATCAACATCCCCATTGTCGTCAAGGATCTTGGCATAGGATAACGCCTGCTGTTGGGAAATCGCTTGATTAGGAATAAGTGAGACGTTTCTCACCTCACCCGAATCAACAGGCCCCACAATCAACGCTGAATCTTTGAAGATGAATTTTCGATGGGAACAGACCGCCTCAAAATTAAAACAACCACGATCTGCTTTTAGGATCTGCCTTAGCAGTGCTTGGCTAAAATTCTGATCACGCAATGGATCACCCTCCGACGCCGAGGAACTTTGTTGAGGTGCTGGGGCGATCTCAGAATCATCGGTACGCTTGCTAGGACTTACTGGTGCCCCATCGTCAACAGCAGCATGGTTTTTTTGATTTTCGTCTTGATTGACTTGAGCTGCTATTCCTTCAGAGCTAATATCCGATGGCTGCCCTTGTGAATGAGCAATGTTTTTACATCCCACTAGAGCTAGTCCTAAGCAACCTGCCAACAAACCAGCCGTAACGAGGGAGGGATAGAAACCCCAATTTTTCTGTGACATCTGTTGTCATCCTTGAGCGATAAAGCAGTGATGGGTAATCGTAAAATCTAAACACAATGACGGCGCTCTCAACGCTGTTTCCCCTGCTGTTGCCAATAGCCGTAGACCTGTAGCTTGTTCTTGAAAACACATCGGAAGCTTCGGGGTATATCAGTGATTAAATCTATATTATCCGTAATGAGGGCGCGAAACATTGCTGAGTTCAGTTTTGGTAACACCCTTACT
>JBAUJD010000150.1:0-1564 GCA_049683515.1 Thermosynechococcaceae cyanobacterium
CTGTGGAGACAAACTAGCGGGGATATCGGTCACGGTATCTAGCCAAGGGTCTGTGAAGCAGGAAATCTTCGGAGCAATCCGAGGAATCTCCCTCTGTACCTGAAAGGTCAGGGGGAGAGGATGTCAATAGATTTAGAGAATAATGACGACAGACTGAATTTTTCACAAAAGCTGACTATGAGCACTCCCCCCATTCAGTGGTACCCCGGCCACATTGCCAAAGCCGAAAAAGCGCTGATGGAGCAGCTCAAGCGCGTTGATGTGGTGTTAGAAGTGCGAGACTGCCGTATCCCCCTCTCTAGCAGCCACCCTCAAATCCCGCAGTGGATTGGTGAGAAAGCTCATGTCTTAGTCATGAACCGAATGGATCTGATTTCGCCGACTGCGCTGACGGTGTGGCGAGAGTATCTACAGAGCCAAAAACAGAAGCCCTACTTCACCGATGCCCAACATGGTAAAGGGGTGGCTGCTATCTCAAAAGCGGCTCAAGCCGCAGGGAATCAGATGAATCAGCGTCGCAAAAATCGAGGGATGCAGCCTCGTCCGGTCAGGGCTGTCGTGGTGGGATTCCCTAATGTGGGCAAATCAGCCCTGATCAATCGATTACTGAAGCGACGGGTGGTGGAGAGCGCCCGTAAACCTGGGGTGACGCGGCAGCTCCGCTGGATTCGTCTGTCTGATCAGCTCGAATTGCTGGATACACCCGGTGTACTGCCGCCACTCCTTAAGGACCAAGAGGCGGCCTATAAGCTGGCAATTTGTGATGATATTGGTACAGCGGCCTATGACAACCAATTAGCTGCCGCCACGTTGATTGACCATCTGCAGCAGCTTCAAACGCAGAGTATCCCCGGATTTTGCCCTCCCAATTCACTCCTGTCGCGCTACCAGCTTGATCTCACTAACGGCGTTGACTATTTAGCAGCCTTGGCAAAACAAAGACATCAGGGCGACGTCGAACGCACAGCCCATCAAATCTTGACTGATTTTCGCAAGGGACGCTTGGGGACGATTCCCTTAGAGGCTCCACCCCTTTAACTGGCACGTCTTTTTGCAAAGAATTGGTTGAAAGCGTCCCTTAACCCCTTAAACTGAAAAACGGTTCACCCTTAGTAATCTTGGCTTAAACTTATCGTGCGGAAAATTGCGATCGCAGGCAACTGGAAAATGCACAAAACCCAGGCAGATGCCCTGGAGTTTTTGCAAGCCTTTCTGCCTCTGCTAGAAGCCACCCCTGAAGACCGGGATATCATTCTCTGCGTTCCATTTACCGATCTCGGCTCACTCTCCAAAAATCTCCACGGCAGTCGGGTGCAGGTGGGCGCTCAAAACATGCACTGGGAAGCCGAGGGAGCCTATACCGGCGAAATATCGGGTCAAATGCTGACCGAGCTAGGCGTGCGCTACGTCATTATTGGTCACAGCGAACGCCGTCAATATTTTGGTGAAACCAATGCCACCGTCAATCTGCGCCTTAAAGCCGCTCAGCAAAATAAGCTAACCCCTATTCTTTGCGTCGGTGAATCCAAGCAGCAGCGAGACAAGGATGAGACCGAGGCCCATA
>JBAUJD010000151.1:0-5349 GCA_049683515.1 Thermosynechococcaceae cyanobacterium
TGGTGCTATTAAAAATGTTTGCGAACTGAGTGATGGCGACTGTGTAGCGGCCTGGATCAAGAATGGAACTTAGCCCCGAATCGTAAGCAGCACCGGTCACAGGATCGGGTTGTCCGAAACCACTGTCATCATTGAGATCAAGAAAGTTACCATTGCTGCTAAACAGAGTCAAGACGGGATCAAAGCCACCTGCTGCAACGGCTGTCCCGTCGTCTAGGGTTCCGCCACCATAGGAGAAGCTTTGCAGAGTGACTCGGCTCTGGTTAGCAATGTCGAAGTTAAACAGGCTGACATCATCATCAGCGGTAAAACGACCAGAGAAACTGAGACTAGCTGCAGAGGAGGGGCTAGGCAAAGAGAGAATCGCAAAGCTAGATAAGGTTGTACCAATTGCTATTACTTTTACTGGATTGATGACACGCATATTTTTACAGCCAGAGTTTTTTCTTACGCATGCAATATGGATGCACGTACAAGAATTATACAGCAGTGATCATGCTGTAATCTTGCTGTTTTAAACTGAGTTTATGTGAAAAAAAATGAGTTGTTCGCTAAGAATTCATGCCAAAAATGTATTCGTTAATACTAATCATTGCCTTCATAGGTTGACTCAATATATAAATCTTGCAGTTGTTTAGAGTCAACGGTGGAAGGAGCTTGGGTCAACAAACAGCGAGCCTGCTGAGTTTTAGGAAATGCTATTGCATCTCGAATCGACTGTTCCCCAGCCAATAGCATCACGAGGCGATCAATCCCGAAGGCAATCCCACCATGAGGAGGCGTCCCGTACTTGAATGCCTCCAACAAAAAGCCAAACTTATCCTGGGCTTCTTCTTCAGACAGACCAATAGCTGAAAACACTTTTTCTTGCAGATCGGCTTGATAAATTCGTAAGCTGCCGCCGCCAAGCTCCAGGCCGTTATAGACCAAATCGTAAGCTTGGGAACGGGCTGTTTTGAGATCGTCTTGATCTTCGGGTAAGGGCGCTGTAAACGGATGGTGAATCGCTTCCAAACGCTTTTCATCTGCATTCCATTCAAACATCGGGAAGTCGGTGACCCACAGCAAATTAATCTGGTCTGGATCAATGAGTCCCATTTCTTGCCCAATGGCGAGCCGCAGTCGAGCGAGGGAGGCATTCACAATGTCGGTGGAACCGGCTCCAAATAATAGAAGGTGCCCCGGCTTAGCTCCGGTTCGCTCTAGCAACGCCGCAGTTTGTTCGGGTGTGAGGTTATCCTTAATCGCTCCAATGCTGTCAATGTCACCATCTTCCCGCACACGGATATAGGCCAGCCCCTTGGCTCCCCCTTCAGCCGCTTCTCGGAATAGATCGCCGCTCTTACCCGGCTTAATGCGGACATTAGAAATAGCATCATTGCCGTTAGGAACCGACAGGACTTTGACCGAGCCGCCCTGCTCAATTGCGCCAGAAAAGACTTTAAAGCCTGAATCATGAAGAAGATCCGAGACATCCACTAGCTCTAGGTCGAAGCGAGTATCGGGTCGGTCGGTGCCGTAGCGCTCCATTGCGTCGGCATAGGTAATTTGCGGGAACGTTTCAGGCAGATCAACGCCCTTCACGGTCTTGAACAAATGCCGCATCATCTGCTCATTGAGGCTGATAATTTCGTCCTGAGACATGAAACTCATTTCTATGTCGAGCTGTGTGAACTCCGGCTGACGATCGGCTCTGAGATCTTCATCTCGAAAGCACCGAGCGATCTGGTAGTAGCGATCGAATCCTGACACCATCAGCATCTGCTTAAAGAGCTGCGGCGATTGGGGTAGGGCAAACCACTCGCCAGGATTGGCACGGCTGGGGACCAGATAATCTCTAGCCCCCTCTGGGGTTGAGCGGGTCAGAATCGGTGTTTCGACTTCAATAAATTGCTGCTGATCTTCGAGAAAGCGGCGCAGGGTTTTAATGATCTGATGACGGAGCAGCATGTTTTTTTGCATGCGATCGCGTCTCAAATCGAGATATCGATACTTGAGGCGCAGCTCCTCTTTGACTGACTCAGTATCAGCGGCAGCCACTTGGAAGGGCATTTGCTTCTGGACCGCATTCAACAGCTCTAGTTGATCGGCATAGATCTCAATGTCACCCGTGGGCAAATTAGGGTTGAGAGAGTCATCCGGGCGCGGTGACACTCGACCCGTCACCTTAATCACATACTCATTTCGCATCGTTTCCGCCAGCGCATAGGTGTCTGGCGTTCGTTCTGGGTCACTGACAATCTGGACAATGCCGTTGCGATCGCGCAGATCGAGAAAAATAACGCCGCCGTGATCTCGCCGTCGGTCAATCCAGCCAAAAAGAGTGACTGTTTGACCTGAGTGGTTCCCCCGAAGTTCACCGCAGTAATGAGTACGCATATTGACCAATAACTTCCTGTAAAACACAAATGTCCCTATTGAAGAGGGACAACACTTCGTCTGCAAATTCCCTCATTATTGCAGCATTATCTGCTTAGGCTTGTGAATTGTGGGAGATGCGATCGCAAATCCCCCGGCTCCTCTTTTCAATAGAAGCGGAAGAAGAGTAGCTCGATTGTCAGAGCCGATGCGGTTCATGGCAATCCCTATGATGGGGCAACCCTTGAAAGGGCTATCAATCAGGTCGAAACGTTCACTGGGATCAAACCGAAGCAAGCAGCAGTTGATAAAGGATTCCGAGGAACAAAGTATCATTCCAGTCGCTTACAACTCTTGGTGGCAGGCACGCGCAAGTTCACTGGCTCTCTCAAGCGTTTGGTCATTTGTCCAAAACTGCAGCAGCCTGCGCTACACTAATAAGCGTTAGGGTGTGCCCTTGTGCATTTCTATCTCAAATCTCGCCAAAATAGAGCGTGAGAAGTGGGTCACAGCCCGCTTTTTTTATTGACTTTATAGATTTCAATGACGCATCCGGTGATCCCCCAAATCCGAACTCTGGCCGAGCCAGTTGCCACAACCCTCCAACTAGAGGTTGTTGATGTTGTGCTTCATACACATCAACGCCCCCCTGTTTTGAGAATAGATGTTCGCAGTCAGCAAGCAGAAATCAATCTGGCTGACTGCGAACAGATGAGTCGATCCCTAGAAGCGATTTTAGACGAGTCGGACTTGCTGCCAGAGGCCTATATCTTAGAGATTTCTAGCCCAGGGGTGTCTCAATCCCTGACCCAAGATCGAGATTTTATTTCCTTTCGTAGCTTTCCCGTTGCCGTACAGACAACAGAACCCTTCAAAGGGCACCAGATCTGGACTGGAACCTTGAATCGCCGCGATCAAGACTCGGTTTACCTTAATCAAAAGGGACGTGCGATCGCAATTCCTAGAGCCTTGGTCTTAGACGTAAAGCTGCAAGACCCTCCCTAGTCTGAATATTGCAGCAATCTGCTTGGAATCGCTACTGAGCCTCATAACAAGCCCCACTATTTAACGATTTAAATCACTTGCACGACGGAGATAGCCTATGTCAATGGTTGAACTACCCGGTTTAGGGGAGATGATTAGCACAATTAGTCGTGAACGGAACCTTCCTAAACACGCAGTGGAAGCCGCGCTCCAGGAAGCACTTCTCAAGGGATACGAGCGCTACCGCCGCACCCTGTTGCTTGACACCTTTATGCAGTTTGAAGAAGGCTACTTCGAGAACTTTGATGTGGAGCTAGACATCGAAGAAGAAGGCTTTTTGGTCTTAGCGGCGAAAACCATCGTGGCAGAGGTCGAAAACCCTGACCATCAGATTGCACTGTCAGAAGTACTAGAGGTTGCAGCAGAGGCCCAGGCCGGTGACACCGTTGTGTTGGACGTCACCCCTGAACAAGGCGATTTTGGCCGGATGGCAGCCATTCAAACGAAGCAAGTGCTGTCTCAGAAACTACGGGATCAGCAGCGCAAGCTCATTCAAGAGGAATTCCAAGACCTCGAAAAAACAGTGATGCAGGCCCGGGTGCTCCGCTTTGAGCGGCGGTCTGTGATCCTGGCGATTACCAGTGGTTTCGGTCAGCCAGAAGTCGAAGCCGAACTCTCTAAACGAGAGCAGTTGCCCAACGATAACTACCGGGCCAACGCCACCTTTAAAGTTTTTCTCAAGCGCGTTGCCGATGGTCCCCATCGAGGGCCGCAGCTTGTGGTCTCTAGAGCTGATGCGGGTCTAGTGGTATACCTCTTTGCCAACGAAGTTCCTGAAATTGAAGACGAAGTTGTTCGTATTGTTGCCGTTGCCCGAGAAGCGAATCCCCCCTCTCGTCAAGTGGGTCCCCGTACCAAAATCGCGGTAGACACCCTAGAGCGAGATGTCGATCCGGTGGGGGCCTGCATCGGCGCTCGGGGGTCGCGCATTCAAGCGGTAGTCAACGAACTACGCGGCGAAAAAATCGACGTCATTCGCTGGTCCCCAGACCCTTCCACCTATATCTCTAATGCCCTTAGCCCTGCACGGGTTGACGGCGTCGTACTGGCGAATACTGAAGACCGCCAAGCCCATGTCCTTGTGCCTGAAGATCAACTCAGTTTGGCGATTGGTAAAGAAGGGCAAAATGTCCGCCTCGCCGCTCGACTGACGGGTTGGAAAATCGATATCAAAGATAGCGCCAAGTATGAGCTGGAGGCTGAAGTATTCAGTGAGGACACGGAAAATGCAGATCTTGAAGAAGAAGAGCTAGATGCTCCCGATCTAGAACCAGCAGACGAGGTAGATGAAACCTCATCTGAGCTAGAAGACGAGACCGATGCATCTGCAACCAATGATGATGCCGAGGAATCGGCGGAGGATGTGACGTAACCCTTTGGGGATAAGGGATGCTGTTGGGCTATGTTATAGCTATGACGTTTGCAGAGGCACATGACCAGAAATGGTTGATAATGATCTAGGGTTAATCTAAATCAGGATCCTGTGTATTTCTGTTAAACCCACCCACAACGATCCGTCATCCTACGAAAAGTAACAGGTGGCAATATGTAGAATCAATTACAAGGCAAGAGGGGCAAGAGGATGAGTACCGATAAAGTTAGGATATACAAGCTAGCACAGGAGCTGAGTCTAGAGAACAAAGATGTGTTAGATGCCTGTAAGCAACTAGACATTGCTGTTAAAAGTCATAGCAGCACCATCACAGAGGATGAAGCTGCAAAAATTCGTAAAACGGTTTCTTCCGCAGAGCCAAAACGGCCCGCCTCCCCTCCCCGGCGAACGGCGGCGGCGGCCACTCCGAAGAAACCAAACGCGCCCCCTAAGCCTGTGAAAAAGCCTCACAAGCAGCAGATCTTAGAGGTACGGAAACGAACGGAGCAGCCTGAATTAGTTAGTTCTAGTGCTGCATCGACCAATTCGGCAGAGGCATCTGTAGAGGCTTCCCC
>JBAUJD010000152.1:0-6291 GCA_049683515.1 Thermosynechococcaceae cyanobacterium
CTCCATCACCGCCACACCATTTTGAAGATCAGCAGGACGCTTTAAGATAGAAGAGTTGTTCTACTGTTGTGTGGGACAGCACTAACGACGGCGTGGTTTGCGTAATCAGGAATTTTAGGCATGGATACCAAAGCATTTAAGCGATCGCTGCATCAATCGGATCAATACCACCGAAAAGGCTTTGGTCACGAAGCAGAAGTCACCGACTTGCTGTATCGCGAGTACAACAGCACCTTGATTCAGCAAATTCGAGAGCAGAACTACACCCTGCAGCGCGGAGAGGTCACGATTCGGCTAGCTGAATCTTTCGGGTTTTGCTGGGGGGTTGAGCGGGCCATTGCCCTCGCTTACGAAACCCGCCGCCAGTTCCCCACTCAAAAGATCTGGATTACCAACGAAATAATCCATAATCCCTCCGTCAACCAAAACCTGCGGGAAATGAACGTTGATTTTATCCCGGTCAGCGAAATGGGGGAAAAAGATTTCTCAGTCGTCGGGGACACCGATGACGTGGTGATTTTACCCGCCTTCGGAGCCAGCGTTCAAGAGATGCAGTTGCTCAACGATAAGGGCTGCACCATCATGGATACCACCTGTCCGTGGGTCTCTAAAGTCTGGAACTCCGTTGAGAAGCACAAAAAAGGCGACTATACCTCCATTATTCACGGCAAGTATAAGCACGAAGAAACCATCGCTACCAGCTCCTTTGCCGACAAATATCTGGTAGTGCTGAACCTCGCTGAAGCCGAGTACGTGGCAGACTACATCCTCAACGCCACCACGGCTGCCGACCCTCAGCGCCGCCAGGACTTTTTAGATAAATTTGCCAACGCCTATTCGGTCGGATTTGACCCCGATATTGATCTGGTTCGGGTGGGCATTGCTAACCAAACCACCATGCTTAAAGGTGAAACTGAGCAAATCGGGAAACTTTTTGAGCGCACCATGATGCGCCGCTATGGCCCCGCTGAACTGAACCAGCACTTCATGAGCTTCAATACCATTTGCGACGCCACCCAAGAGCGCCAGGATGCCATGTTTGAGTTAGTCGATGAACCGTTGGATCTGATGGTGGTGATTGGCGGCTATAACTCCTCTAACACAACCCACCTTCAAGAGATTTCTGTAGATCGAAGCATTCCGTCCTACCACATTGACTGTGCCGAACGGATTGGCCCCGACAATTGCATTGAGCATAAGCCGCTCGATCAAGATTTAATGGTCACAAATGATTGGCTTCCTTCGGGACCGATTGTCGTGGGAGTCACCTCCGGCGCATCGACACCGGATAAAGTGGTCTCTGATATTGTGGAGAAAATCTTTGAGTTGAAGCAACAGTCCTCTAAGTTAGTTGGGACTCATTAGTCGTTTTGGTAATGGGTAATAGAAAATTCTTACCTACCCATTACCGACCAGGCGTAAAGCTTAAGCTCCACAATCACGGGAGTTGATGAAACCGTCAGGCATGACCGTATTGCAGAGTATTGCCTTCTCTAAGCCGGCAAGCTCTACGTAAGCACCTCTCAGGTTGGCAGCGCGAAGCAACGCACCTGAAAAGTTAGCACCCTTTAGATTTGTACTGTTGAGCGTTGCTCCCCGTAGGATAGCCCCGCTGAGGTTAACATCGCTTAAATCTGCGCCGTTGAGGTTGGCGGTGGCAAGGTTCGTACTGGAAAGGTTGGCTGCGGCCAAAGTAGATTCTTCAATCTTAAGACTCTGAAGATTGGCCCCCTCTAGGTTGGCATTGCTCAAATCGCTCAGCATAAACGTGGCATTCTTGAGATTTGCGCCCTGTAGATTTGCGCCCTTTAGGTTCTCCCTGCGAAGTCGAATGCCTTCTAGATCACAACCTGCACAATTTGCATCCTGACGCAGGATTTGAATATTTTTAATCGCAGCCCGAGAAACGGGTGTCATGCTGATCTGATCTGCGCTGGCGCTTCTGATCGGGAGTAGCCACAGAGAGACGATCACAATCAGCAGCCCCACTCTCTTCACTATATTAGTCATTCATCAACCTCAATCCATATGCCCAAAAAATGCGTATCCATGCGGCACTGCCGTTTTTACAGGTGTTTGCCAAGATTGCAACGCCGACAATTATAGGGGGCGTCAGACTGTGACCTTTGACTTAGTGACAAAACGTAGGATTGCTAAATGAGTTCTACATCTAAAAAACAGCCGCTATCAAAGGTTAAGTTTCATGTCATAATTTAAGGTGAAGACCAACACTTGTGGACACTGCCATGTCTAGTGAAACGGAAAGCACGACTGCCCTAACGCGCCATGAGTGCAAGGCTTGCGGCTACGTTTACGAACCTAAAGAAGGCGATAGCCGTCGCGGCATCCCTGTCGGGACCGCTTTTGAAGACCTCCCTGAAGGCTGGCTTTGCCCAGTCTGTAGCGCTCCCAAAGATAAATTTATTGATATCGGTGCAGTGGGCGCTCCTTCTGGCTTCCAAGAAAATCTTGGCTATGGTTTGGGGGTCAATTCACTACCGCCAGGCCCAAAAAATCTGCTGATTTTCGGGGCTTTAGCTCTCTTGTTTTTATTCCTGCTCAGCTTCTACAGCTTGGGATAGTCCCTTCTGTAACTGTTGTGTCGTGGTCTAGATTTGTCCGCAACGGCCTTCGCCATTTTTTCTTTACCCTCTGCAATCAATGCTGAAATTTTTTCAACGCATCACCCTTATACTGGCGGCGGTGCTCCTGTGCTCTGCTTGCCAGTCTATTCCCGCCGTCGAGACTTTATCCTGGGAACCCGTCTCGTTACCGACTGAGGCCAGCGCCCTAGATATTGATTTTGTCTCTGTCGATCACGGCTGGCTCGTGGGGAGTGAATCCACCCTGCTCGAAACCTTTGATGGTGGCAAGTCCTGGGAGCCTCGATCCCTGGAATTAGGTGATGCAGAGTATCGATTGACTTCGGTTAGCTTTGTCGGTGAAGAGGGCTGGATTGCGGGTGAGCCGACTTTGCTGTTGCACACCACCGATGGCGGCAAGTCTTGGTCTAAGATTTCGCTGAGTAGCCAGCTCCCTGGCATACCTAAGGTCGTTGCCGCTTTGGGGGCGGGTGCGGTAGAGCTGGCGACCGATCAAGGCGCTATCTACGAATCGAATGATGGTGCCCAGCACTGGGATGCCAAGGTGATTGAGTCGGTGGGGATCACCCGCAACATTCGTCGGTCCCCCTCCGGGCAGTATGTCGCGGTTTCCGAGCGGGGGAACTACTATTCCATCTGGAAGCCCGGCATGAGAGCGTGGGAACCTTTCAACCGTAATACCTCAAGAAAGCTACAGCGCATGGGCTTTGATCCCGATAATCACCCCTGGATGCTGAGCCGAGGGGGACAGATTCAACTGAGCCAGGGCAGTCTTTTCGGTGGCGAAGGAGAATGGGGCGATCCTATTCAGCCCAATGCTGGCAGCATTGGCCTTCTAGATTTGGCTTACCGTACCCCCACTGAAATCTGGACCTCTGGCGGGAGCGGTACCCTGCTGCGCAGCACAGATGGCGGTCAGTCTTGGGAACAGGACAAAACCGTTGCAAATATTCCTAGCAGTTTGTTCAATATTATCTTTGTCTCCCCAGATCGCGGCTTTATCACCGGACAGTCCGGTGTTCTGCTTAGATATATCGGCGGCAATTCCCAAGCTGCTTAGCAACAATAGCGAGAAACGTCCCACGGGTAGAAGCATATTTTAACTTTTACTTGTGGGACGTTCTGCTCTCTCGTATGATAAAGAACAAGCCTGTGTTGATAGGAGGTGCTTGAATTGGCTGGTTCAACTGGAGAAAGACCGTTCGGAGATATTGTTACCAGTATTCGTTACTGGATTATTCATACTGTGACGATCCCGGCATTGTTTATTGCGGGTTGGTTGTTTGTGCAAACAGGGTTAGCCTACGACGTGTTTGGCACGCCTCGACCCGACGAATACTTTACGCAAGCTCGCCAAGAGATCCCGTTGGTCTCTGACCGATATGAAGGGAAGCAACAGATTAACGAATTTACAAAAGGACTTTAGTTAGAGCAATGTCTAGCAGATTAAAAGACCCCGTTAGTTACCCTGTATTTACAGTGCGTTGGTTGGCCGTTCATACCCTTGGGGTGCCCGCAACGTTCTTCTTGGGTGCGATCGCAGCCATGCAATTCATTCAGCGATAGGAACACATCAATGGCGACACCAAATCCCAATCGACAGCCTGTAGAGCTGAACCGAACGTCACTTTTCTTGGGCTTACTGCTCGTTTTCGTTCTGTCTTTGCTCATGTCGAGCTACTTCTTTAACTAATCTCATTTTCTAAAGCCATGAGATTGGCGCGCATTGAGGCGTAGATTCAATTGTCTAAAACTTTATCGGCCCGACCGGATTAGGAGGAAAAGCTGTGTTTGAAGATGGAAAAATTCCCCTCTGGCTAGTGGGTACCATTGTCGGTACTGGTCTAATCACAATTATGGGGATCTTCTTTTACGGTGCCTATGCTGGAATCGGCTCTTCAATGTAGAGCAGACTCAAGTTGTAAGGCAAAGAGGGTAGGTTTAAGACCTGCCCTCTTCATTTTTAAAGGCGCGGATGGATTGGTCCCCGCGCCTTTCTTAACAAAATGCTGCCCACCTAGCGTAGGCGGCCAACGTTAACGTAATGTTCGCTGAAGACGCTAGGCTGCATCTCCTTCGACGAAGAAGAAAAAAGCGGCCATTGATACAGCCGTGCCGACTAAGCAAACGAGGGGCACCATGATGCTGGGGAGAATACCACTGAGCATAATGAAAATCCTATTAATAAAGAACAAGTCTCCAGTGAGCCTTGTCTAAGAGCAGCATAGAGAGGTCGATGCTCCCTAATGATTAGCTGACTCAGACTTCACCTCATTATCACTGGCAAAGGCACCCTGATCAAGCGAACGTTTATAAACTGTAAATCGATAGGTCGGATCAACGTCTTTAGTACTCAACCAATGCAACCATCACGAGGATCACGACTGTGTCTACTTTGCTGATTAGCGGTAGCGATACCAATGCAGGGAAAACCGTTGTCACCTCTGCACTGATGGCCTACCGACAGCGGTACTTAGCCGATCAGAACTGGGCCATTTGCAAACCGCTCCAATCTGGAACGGGAGATCGCGAACATTACCAGAGCCTCTTCGATCTTAGTCAGCCACCAACAACAGTCAATCCGCTCTACTTTGAGCAACCCCTCGCCCCGCCCATCGCGGCAGCACAGGAGGGCAAAGAGATCCATTTAGACTTAGCTTGGCAAGCACTTAGCACACTGCAGCAGTCCTATGATCACGTTCTTGTCGAAGGTCTAGGGGGGTTGGGGTCACCTATCACACGCGAGCTAACGGTGGCCGATTTAGCGCGGGACTGGCGACTCCCCACTGTTTTGATTATTCCGGTTCAGCTCGGATCCATCGGTCAAGCGGTTGCCAACGTCGCGTTAGCCCGTCAGCGACAGGTGCTTTTGCGGGGCATTATCCTCAACGGTACAACCCCTCTGACGCCAGAGCAGATTGACCATTGGACCCCCATTGAGCTGCTGCACAATCTCACCCAGACCCCCGTTCTTGGGATCATGCCCTACCTCAAAGATCCAACGCAATTGGAGGCATTGGCACAGGCGGCAGCACAGCTAGACCTAGAATCCCTATTGCCGTCTTGTTTGCCTAGGCTCGTCGGAGCCTGATGCGCAGGATGACCCCAATCGGAATTTGGTAATAGGCGAGCCAAAACCACAGCAGCAGCGCCAGATGAAGCACGCCGGTCAAAATGGCCCACACGAGCGGGAAACTAACGGTATCTTGACTCGGTAGCGGTGGGAAGAGATAGGCGGAGATTCCAATCAGCAACGTGGGCAGCAGAGCAAAGGCAATACTCAAAAGCTGCAGAATCAGCATGGGGCCGCTGGTTCGCTGACGCTCCGATTGCCAGCCATACCCTGACCAATACCAGCGCAGTGATCGAGGGCCAGTCCCGGTTTCTAAGGTGAGACTTTGCTGGGGCAGATTCACGGAAAAGATGCGATCGCATAGCCCACAGGAGAAGACCTCCATTAGACATAGGCACTGAACTTGCCCTTGGCGGCAGAAGGGGCAGGGGTAGCTGTCATCATCCTGAAGTGATCTCCAGGCAGACTCGCCATATAGACGCACAGAACTGGACATAATGCGTTTCTACAAAAGGGAGGCAAGAGCAGAAAAGGCTCTACTCATCTTTGTAGAGTAACAGCGGAAAAACGATGCTGCAGAAAGGTTGCTCATAGAAAACCGCAAGAGGCTAGCCT
>JBAUJD010000153.1:0-3241 GCA_049683515.1 Thermosynechococcaceae cyanobacterium
ATATTGGCTGTACTCAGGTTCACAGCTTTTTAGAGCGGAGCGCGGCGATTGCGGTGCCGTTGATGCTTGTGACCAGCGGCGGCATTACGACCTGGGTTGCCACTGAATTGCTAGGGTGAGTGATCAATAAACTCAGACGAGGCTATTTTATTGGAATAGAGTGGGTATCCTTAATCGAGAGCGTCTCGTCTGAACGGATGGCCCTGTGCCGTGCAATGCTCCACGAGCTAAGTCTTATTTGTCGTTGTTCTGGTCGTTGTCTTGATTTTCCGTCGCATGTTGCCGCAGTTGCAGGCAGATACATCAGAAACCCAAACGCTAGAAAAAGAGTTAGCCACGATTGAAAAGGCTCTGACGTCGGGCAGTCCAACGGCGGCCCTCTGGTTCAGTGAAGGCTGTCTTTTAGGCAAGCTGAAGCGCTATCAAGCCGCCGTTGAGAGCTATGATCGCGCCTTGGCTGCTCAACCAAACAATCCTGAAAGCTGTTGGCTCAATCGGGCTATTGCGCTTTATGAGCTAGGTCGGGATGAAGAGGCTGTCGATAGCTATGAACAGGCTCTCCAGCTTAAAACCCCGACCCCTGATGATTGGTATTTCTATGGCCTCATGCTATCGGGTCTCGATCGCTATGAAGAGGCAATCGAGAGCTATCAAAAAGCAATCAAGACACAACCTGAAGATCCTGAACTATGGTTTCAGCAGGGGCAGGCGCTGTATTGGCTGGGGAAGTATGACGATGCGATCGCAAGCTATGACAAGGCCGTTGATCTAGACCCAGCGTTTGCCCAAGCCTGGTTCCGACGGGGCTTGGTCTTTAATCAGCTTCAGCAGTATCATCGGGCGCTGGGCAGTTTTGACCAGACCCTCAAGATTCAGGCCGAGAGTCCGGCAGCGCTGGCGGCGAAGGGTTTTGCGCTGATGCAGCTTGATGAGTATGAAGATGCGATCTCGGCCCATGAGCAATCGGTGCAGCTTGACCCCGAAGATGCACACGCTTGGTACAACAAAGCCTGTTGCCATGCTCGGCAGACGCAGATTTCGCTGGCGATTGAAAGTCTAGAGCAGGCGGTAAAGCTGAACCCCGAACCCACCCGTGAAATTGCGATGGATGATCCTGATTTTGAAGAGCTGCACAAAGAGCCTGCTTTTCGGCAGTTAATTTATTAAATTTTTGGGTGCAACGTAACGAGGCGGCTGCAATGTAGATGACTGAATGGCTCTATGAACCGCTCTCTAAATAGTGGTTGCGAGGACCGGATGACCGGTAGAGAAATTCTGCCCCCTGAATCTAGTCTCAACTCATCTGGACTTACGCAGAAACTAGCGTATTAGCGTTTTAAATATCAGTTCGGACGCTATATGTAGTTCCTGGAGATTCCAGGTCAAGACTTTTGCGTAAGTCCTGCTCATTTGATTCTAGGCTAGACTAAGTTGTCTTTAGCTTCCATGCCGTAATTTTTAAGTGAACGTTGCTAGCTCGCGTCCTGTGATCTTGGTCGTTACGTCTGAGCATGGAGCAGTTCAAGGAGTCTACGAGCCTCCTGCTGCTTAAAGTGTCCGGCAGATTTACAGGGAATAGAAAGCAAAATGCGATCAAAGAATCGCAGCGAGTCGCAGGGTACCGACAGCATCACCTCCGGCGGATCCGCGCAGGCTTGTAGTACAAAGGGACCGCCTTGGTAACACTGCTGCTGGGGGTGGGCGTTGCGATCGCCCACAAAGCAGTAATGCTGCAAAATATACTCAGCCGTTGCAAAGGTAATCAGGTTATCGCTAGCTGAGGGCGACTTTCTCGTAGCCTTGGGTCGCTCCGAGGTTTGAGACCGAGATCGAGGGGGCGCAGAATAATGGCGATGGGCTTGAGCTGGCTTAGGCTGGGTTGCTGCTTTTGCAGAGGGCATGACAGAAGATACTGACCCCTGCCACGATCGCAACGCTTCATAGGCTTGATTAAACTGCTTCAGTTTCCCCTCTGCTTTTTCGCGCAGACGCGGGTTATGACCAAAGCGATCCGGATGCCAAACGGTCACTAGGTCTTTGTATGCCTGCTTAATCTCACCTAGCGAGGCACTTGCTTCTAGCTCTAAGATTTGGAAATGTGCCGTTACCTCTAGCATGGAGCACGCTCACGGTTGCAGCTTAATTCCTTATCCTAGTCACCATGAAATCCAAAGATCAAGGGGTAGCGCGTAAAGTCCTGCGACAGGATCCTAAGAATTCATAAGTAATCTATCGTTTATGCTGCTCCGGTCCCCTGAACGTTGCTCAACCGTGACTTGATAAACCGATTCATCCAGGTCTGGAGATAGGCACGGTTCGCTTCCTGTTCGGCAGGGTCTTGGGTATTCATCGGGTGGGGAGCCAGCCCCAGAATCGCGGCAGTGGTGACGCAGTACATCGACTTTTGAAAGGACTGGCACAGCGTCACTCTGATGCCCGTCTGGTCGCGGCCTTGGCGGTGGTAAAGGTCAGTGAGATAGTCCGGCAGGTAATGACGCATATCCTGCATCAGCAGCGTGGGCGGAATCCCGGAGCCACCAATAGGGACCGGGTCAGCATAGAGTGCGCCGTAGCAAAACTGGCCTTGGTCAATGGGAATCTGGTCGGCCTGGGCATTAAAGGAGACGACGCCCTGAAAGGGAGTGCCCCGAAAGAAGATGGCTTCCACGTAGGGGACACCGGTATCCATTAAAAAGGTGATGCCAGCTGATTCAGGGATGATTTCATAGGGCTTGCCGTTGATGAAGGGATGGTAGGTAATGGGCAAGGCGGCATCAGCCACCAGACCATCAAGGATGTGCTGCACCACGTCGGGAACGGTTTTAATTTCGCCGCTGTCGTAGCGATCGCTCAGCTCTAAGAACATCTTGCTCATCACAGTCCAGAACTGACCGAGAGCGCGGGTATAGACCAACTGGCGCACCTGTTCAGGCCAGAAGTCTTTGAAGATAGCTCCCATGCCTTTGAAGAGGGGGTTGAGCTTGAATTTAGCTGAGATCGCAGCCGCTGCCCGCTCTTTGAACTCATCTGAATCGAGATAGGGTTCTAGCCCGCCGCCACCGTGCCACATCATGCCGCGCATGCAGTATTCGGCGTATTCGTAATTGATGCGATCGTGCCCCCAATGCTTGAGCAGCTTTGCAGGGTTAATCTCACCGTTAAAGTACTTGAAGAACGGAAAGATCACTAAAAACTGATGATCCGCCATGTATTTGAGGTTGACAGCATAGGCGTCTAAAAC
>JBAUJD010000154.1:0-4983 GCA_049683515.1 Thermosynechococcaceae cyanobacterium
GCTCTATGGCTATTTTGAGCAGCAAGGGCAGTTCTATCTAGTTCAGGAATGGATTCAGGGAGAGACCCTAGGAGCCAGAGTCAGACAGGCTGGTCCACTCTCTGAAGCGGAGGTTTTACACCTCATGACTCGGCTGTTGCCCGTGCTGGACTATCTGCATCACCATTGCCCCCGTGAGGTCATTCATCGGGATGTGAAACCAGAGAACATTATTCTGCGCGAACAGGACCAGCAGCCGATGTTGATCGACTTTGGGGCAGTGAAGCAGCTCTTAAAAACAGTGGTCAGCTCGGCGGGCGGTATCACTTGCTCAGTGGTGATTGGTTCGGGCGGATTCATGCCGCCGGAGCAGGCAGCTCAGCGGGTGGTTTATTCTAGCGATCTCTATAGTCTAGGGATGACGGCTATTTTTGCCCTAACGGGGCGACGACCAGATGACATTGAAAAAGATCGCCATACCAGTGAACCCTGCTGGCAGCAGTATGCCCCTCAGGTTAGTGGGCCACTGTTGGCAGTGCTCAACAAAGCAACTCAGCTCAATCCTCGTGATCGCTATAGCACCGCCGACGAAATGCTACAGGCACTGCAGGCGCTCACCCAGTCGTCTCCAACGTTGATTTCTACCCCGCTGATTGCTCCCCCTTCGAGGGGGCCGGGGGCGGCGACGCTGCTGGATGCCATTCCCCAACGATCTCAACAATGGCCTCTGAGGAATGTATCGGGTCCACTCACTGTGCCGCAACGGTCTTGGAATAGTGCGGCTGCCATTGCGGCGGGACTGGTGGCTGTATTTGCGGCCAGCGCCCTCGGTGCGTCTGTGGTCATGATGGCCCAGAGTGGCTCCGGTGAAGATGCCACTGCGCTTTTGAAAGATGCCCAAGCGTTCGCAAGTGATGGGCAATATCAGGCTGCGATTGCTCAAGCCTCCCGTGTGCCGAGCGGTAATAAAAAAATGCATGCTAAAGCGAAAGAATCGATTGGCGTGTGGGAAGCACTAGAGACGGCGGACAAACTGGCCGGTGAAGGGAAAAAAGGAGATGCGATCGCAACCCTGCTCACAAAGGTTCCTGCTGACGCAGTTAATGCTGGCACTGCCTGGAAGAAAGTCACGCAATGGTCTGCGGTCAGCTTAGAAAACGGCATCGACAAGCAGCTCAAGCCCCTCAATATTCCCAACGCCAAACGAAAGCTGGTTAACCTGGGCGCTAAACGCCGAGCCGATGTGGAGCCAAAAACAAAGGCCAAGCCCCTTCAAACCGTTTTGGGAACGTCTCCGATTCAAACCTGGAAGCACAATTGGCCCCAAGGCGATCAACCCACAGCGGCTGACCTTAAAAATGATCCCAAATCCTGGGGTGATCCCTGGCGAGAATCCTATGCTTTTGCCTCTAACAAAATGACTATCAATGTTCTCTATGGCTGCGCCACCAATAAAGTGTTGCAAACAGAGGTGCTCTTTGATCGTTCTGTATCGTTAGATCTAATCAAAACAAAGCTAGATCAGATCCTGGCCGGACAATCTACACCATCGGTGTTGAACCAGCTAGAAAACGCCTATGACGGTAAAGCCGTTGATGCCACCTTTAATACAGGAGAGGTGAAGGGCATTATCCGTCGCACACCTCAAGATCGCATTCAAATTTCTGCACGGCGGGCTTAGTGATCGGTCAGGGCTTGAAGCTTGGACCGGTTAATGGGTAGGACTTGACGTTGACGATCTCTGATTATTCTCTTCAAAGAATACCGCAGCTTATCCCTCGCCTGAATGCTTAAGCTTAGTTCTCTTCAACGGTGGGGCATGTTAGAACAAGAAGCGGAGTTATGCTAGATTGTCGAGTCATTGACGTTCTATCTATTCCCCTCTCTTGTTTGGGTTTGTGTTGCTCTCTATGAAGCATTCATTGTCTAACGCACAGGTTCTAGTGGTACAGCCTCCGGCGCTGTCACCTGAGTCGATGCGGGCTGATGTCCAAAGTCTGGGGTATCAACTTATCACCGCCTCTAATGCAAAGACAGCCCTGGCAGAGGTGAAGCAATTACCCGCCCTTGTCATGATTGCCTCTGATTTGGGCAAAGACTGTGGGTTTCAACTGTGTCGTCAATTGAGAACCGCAGGCCATCAGATGCCCCTGCTGATGTTGATGACCACCGATACCCTCGAAGATCGGGTGGCTTGCCTAGAGGCTGGGGCCAATGATTATGTCTTGAGTCCCTGCCAGCGGGAAACATTGCTGCATCGCCTGCGTCTTCACCTCCAGCCTCAGCATCAAGAGGCTGGGGAGCGACTCTGGTTTGCCAACCTCACCTTAGATTTATCAACTCGTACTGCCGCTCGTGGAGATCGCACCATTGGCCTCACCATGAAAGAGTTTGAACTACTAAAATTATTTATGGCCTCTCCGGGGGAAGTGCTCACACGGGAACAGATTTTAGAAGCGGTATGGGGCTACGATTTTATGGGAGAGTCCAACGTTATTGAGGTCTACATTCGCTATCTTCGCCTCAAGCTAGATACCAAGTCTGATCAGCGTCTCATTCATACAGTACGAGGAGTAGGATATGTTTTACGAGAAGCTTAACCAACGACGCTGGTGGCCGATTTATGGAGCAGTCGCCGGGTTATTAATGCTGGGCTGTCAGTCTTTAAGCAACGCTCTCCCTGATATCAGCTCTAATTCAGCCTCTGGACAGCGTTTGCCCATCACAGCCCAAGCCCTTGTTGCAGACCAAACCATTGATTTAGAGGTCGCTCTGACCCAAGATCAGCAGGCCATGGGACTCATGTATCGCGATCCGCTCCCAGACAATCGGGGGATGCTGTTTCCGTTTAATCCTCCTAGAAATATCGGGTTTTGGATGAAGAATGTGCCCGTACCTCTCGATATGGTGTTTCTCTATCAGGGCAAAGTCGTGGGTATTCAAGCCAGCGCTCCGCCCTGTCAATCATTGCCTTGCCCCGCCTATAGCCCCAAGTCGCTGGTGGATACTGTGCTGGAGCTGCGGGCGGGTCGAGCGGCGGAGTTAGGACTTAAGGAGGGCACACCCGTGAAAGTTCAAGAATTGTCTGAGCCAAAGAAGTAGCCCAACGGCTTTCTGGGGCCGGGCGACATGCCGTTGACGACCGTTAGGGATAACGGGATGATACCAGGACAGTCTTCCGTTGATCTGGGTGAGTACATTGTTAAAGTCTGCAATTGAGGCAGGTGAGTTTCTGGTTACCGCAGAGGTTGCCCCTCCCAAGGGTGGCCGGGTGGACCACATGGTCGAGCAGGCTCTCCTGCTCAAGGGACGGGTCCACGGTATTAATATTACTGATGGCAGTCGCGCCGTACTGCGGATGAGTTCGCTGGCGGCGGCGGTGATTTTGCGTCAGCACGGACTAGATCCGATTTGTCAGATGGCCTGCCGCGATCGCAACCGCATTGGTCTCCAGGCCGATCTAATGGGGGCCAGCGCCCTCGGCATTCACAACATTTTGGCTTTGACGGGTGACCCGGTTAAGGCTGGGGACTGCCCCAAGGCGAGGCCGGTGTTTGATCTAGAATCTGTTCGTTTGCTGCAGACGATCACGAAACTCAATAGGGGTCTTGACGCCAACGACAAAGCCCTACCAGACGGCCCCACTGAGATTTTTGCTGGCGCTGCGGTCGATCCGCAGTTGAAAAGCTGGTCCGGCTTGCAAAGCCGCTTTGAGCGCAAAGTTGAAGCGGGGGCTGAGTTTTTTCAAAGTCAGCTCATTGTTGATTTTGATCGCCTTGATAAGTTCATGTCTCAGATTGCTGAACCCTGCGGCAAGCCAGTACTGGCCGGTATTTTTTTGCTCAAGTCAGCGAAGAATGCCCGGTTTATTAACCGCTGTGTGCCGGGGGTCAATATCCCTGAGTGGATGATTGAACGACTCGAAAAGGCAGATCAGCCGCTGCAGGAAGGAATTGCGATCGCAGCCGAACAGGTGCAGCAGGCCCGCCAAATTTGCCAAGGGGTTCACATGATGGCCGTGAAACGAGAAGATCTAATTCCTCAAATTCTGGATAGGGCTGGGGTTAAACCGTTGCAGCACTAAGCCGAGATATCAAGATCTCCGACGATACCCTCCTGGTTACCGTACATTACCAGAGAATACTTGTTAGACGACCTTACCTGATGCGGAACGAGACATCGGGGCTAGCGAAAGGATTTAAGGTGCGGCTTTTGAGTCGGGTACAATCGCGATCAGATCAAGCGGGCAGAGCCTCTAGCCGCTTTTGAATGGCAAGTAAGTTGCGGGGCAAATCGTAGCGGAGCCGCCGTTCAATGGCAATCACAGGCATCTTCCGTTTAGGCCAGATTAACAGGTGATAGGTCAACTGAGTCCCTTCGGGAACCGCCGCCAAACACCAATCCCCCGAAAACGCATTGAAATCGCCCTCGGCCATTTCAAAGTGAATCGAGTTCAGAAAATCCTCTGTCATATCAAGCACCACGCGGGCCGAAAACTTTAGAAAGAGCGCGCTTTGTACCCCCACCTGCTCCAGACGAATGCCGCCTTCGGGATGCTCTAGCAACTGGCTGCTCACCAAATTAGGAATAAAATCGGACAGACCTTCATAATCTGTCAGGACTTGCCAGACCTGCTCTCTAGCGTGAGGCAGCGTAATCGTCGCCGTAATCTGACGCTGACGTTTTTCTAGTTTTTTGACGTCGATGGCAACCGCCGCCAACGCCTCTGAATTAGCGTCATTGAGAGGAATCTCTGCGATCGCCTGCTGATCTTCTTCACTGAGCAGTGCTAAATCAGACTCATCATGGGTATTAACATCTGAGGGTGAATTGGGCATAGGTTAATCTCAAAATCATTAGGATGGGCGATTTAACTGAAGCGCAAATTAGAGTATAAAGGCACTGGTATAGGAGTCAGGTCTTCCTGGTGATCTATTGAACTGTAGAGTCGCTCAAATTGAAAATAACAGAGGCGACAGCAGCCATAGAACTAGCCCGTTACTC
>JBAUJD010000155.1:0-6587 GCA_049683515.1 Thermosynechococcaceae cyanobacterium
ATTGGGATACGGTGCAGGAGAAGTTGTCGTTGTGCGATCGCTTTGGCTTAACCCTCACCTTTGAACCGGCGGACCAAGACACCTACCTCAAAATTGTCCATCACCTAGCGCAGCAAGCCGGTCTAGAGATAGCTGATGCTGACCTAAACTTTCAGGCGCTACAGTGGGCTACTCGACAGAATGGGCGATCGGGGAGAACGGCTCGTCAGTTTGTTGACTTTCTGCAAACACAGTCTTGATCAACCGGAAAAGGAGCTTTCACTATACTCCAGCGACAGGCTGAGGCCGAGTCACCTGAATAAAAATATCTTCCAGCGTTTGTTCCCCCGTCTGAGCCTGCAACTCCGCCAACGTTCCATCCGCCAGCAAACGACCCGCATGGAAAATCCCGATCCGCTGGGCCAGTTGCTCCGCCAGCGTCATGATGTGAGTGGTCATCACCACCGTGTTTCCTGCACGCACATAGGCTTTGAGCTTATCTTTAATTAGCCGCGCCATCGGCGGATCAATGCCCGTCAGCGGCTCATCAAGCAGCATTACCCTAGGGCTATGAATAAACGCCCCCGCCAACGCCAGCCGCTGCTTCATTCCCTGCGGAAACGTTTCAATAAACTCTCCTCGCCGATCCCACATTTCAAACTCTTCTAACAGCGCCTGTGCCGCCGCCTGATCCGGTGGAATTTGCCATAGACCCGCCACAAACTCTAGATACTCCATCGGGCGCAGCTTGTCGTAGAGCATCGGATCATCGGGCACGTAGGCCAACGGTTGCTTAGCCGCTTCCGGGTGCTGGGTAATGCTGTTGCCGAGAATAGCTGCATCGCCCTGATCGGGTTTCAGCAACCCCGCCATCATGCGGAGCGTCGTGGTTTTGCCCGCGCCGTTACTGCCCAGCAGCGCATAAAAACACCCCAGTGGAATCTGCAGATGGAGCCGATCTACGGCCTCCGAATCGCCGAAGCGTTTGCTGAGATTAATGAGTTCAACTGCGGTTTCCATTGAGATCGCGACCCTAGACGCCTAAATGCTGACTCTCTTAGGATGCCCAGATCTCTAAGGCGGGTTTGCTTTATCGTTAGAATGCAGCCGTCCCTGTTTTGGGTTGCGATCGCAAAATACCTATGGGATTCTATGGGTACTGAAAATCGGGCAATCAAACATGACGAAGAAAAAGAAAAAACGCAATTGGCAGGTTGCCCAAGCCAGCGAGTTTGGTGCTAAAAACCTACTCCCCGAACTACGCAAAGCCGAAGCCCTTATGGCAAGGGAGCAGTGGACCGACGCCCTACAGGTGCTCACTGACCTCAATCAAACGAATCCTAACCAGCCGCGAGTTCATAGTACACCGAGAGCAAGGTGTACTATGAGCTCGACAGCTTTCAGCTCTACCAGCGTACCTGTGAGCAGTTTCTAGAATTGGAACCCAATAACGTCAACGTCAACTATGTGTTGGCAGGTGTCTATTTCAAGAATATACACCCCCTATTGGCCCTCAAGACCTATCAGCCGTGATCAGAAGGATATGGACGTGTGCATTGATTCAACCACAGAACTGAAGCTGCTTGGGAAAAGCTCTGAATGGCCAAGCATCGGTCACATCAACTGAATACAGCAGCTTTCGTCGAAGATGCAGCAGGAATCGTAAAATGAAAGGCGCTGCCCTGACCCAGCCCTTCAGATTCAGCCCAAATTTGTCCGCCCAGCCTTTGAACAATGCGACGACAGATGGGTAAACCTAAACCCACACCTCCGACACTCCGCCGCAGAAAATTTTCTTCTTGATGAAATGGGTCAAAGATAGTCTGCAGATTGCCAGCCTCAATCCCGCGACCGGTATCGGAAATAATCACCTCTAAAGAGCCGTTCTGAGGGCGCGCCTCAATTAACACGCGACCGTCAGCCTCTGTGAACCGACAGGCATTATCGATCAGCCGACGTAGGACTTCTCCTAAGCCTTCACTATCTACCTGGATCAAGGGCAGGTCGGGCCTCAACTCAACGTCCACCGTGGGCAAGATTCGGTGAGAACGGCTGAACTGGATCGCGTTCAGGGCTAAATCGACAGAGTCTTGAAGCTGCACCCAGTCCGTCTGATCGTAAAGCTGCTCTCCTTCTAAGCGCGATAGAATCAAGAAATCCTGCACTAACGTCCTCATGCGTTCTGAGTCTGCCAGCGCGGGTTCAAGCAGGGCTTGACGATACTCACCGGGCATCTCTGGTTCTTGATCAAGGCTTTCTAGGCAGACTTGAATGGTCGAGAGCGGGGTTCGCAGTTCATGTCCCACCACGGCAATCAAATGACTGCGGGTTTGTTCTAAGGCCTGGAGCTTGCTATTGAGCGTTTCAGTGTCAGCAAAAGTTTGGGCTTGGGTTAAGGCGACGCCGGTTTGGGTTGCGATCGCTTCTACTAAAGCAACATCATTTTTCTGCCACTCATAGGGCGCAGGGCCACCATAGTGCAGCTCTAACATCCCCAACACTTTGCCCTGATAATAAATGGGGGCCATCAGCCAAGCGGTAATCTGACAGCGCTGCACTTGGGACTGTAGTGCTAAATTATGCTTTAAACTAGGAGCCTGACTGATATCTGAGATCGCGATCGCCCGCTCCTGAGACAGCGCCACTGAGATGATGGGATTTTCAGTTAAAGGCCAAGGCTCTCCTTTGAGCGACGGCATCGGGGCCGGTACAAATTCATACTCAATCTCGACGGTCTCATCGGTGATCTGACAGCGATACAGCAGGCACCGGCAATCCTCGAACACCTGACCCAGCTCTTGCACGACAGCCGCGACCACATTCGCTGGGTCCAAAGACTGACGAATCGTTGCCACCATTGCATTGGCAAACCGCTCCTTGCGTTCTTTGGCTTCCAGGGCTTTATAGGCTTTCAGGAGCTTGTATTGACTGGCCTGCAGATAGGTCACTAGCCGCTGCCCAAAGATGTTTGATTGGATCGATTGAATCGATTCTGGCCTAGGTTCCATTCCTTCTTTTAAGTGAAAAGAATTCAGCGATCGCTCTATTTTCTCTGATAGTTCTGGCCGATAGAGAGCGATGCGTTGCAACAACAGTCGGGCTGCGATCGCACAGACTTGGGGGTCAAAGGTCCAGACGCCCTCAAATCTTCTGGCGTTATCCATCGTCATGGCATTCTCGCCATGCTCTCGAAAGAGAACGCAGCTAGAGTGATGCTGGCTCACAACAATCAGATGCCACTCCTGGGTCAGTTCATCATTAAGCGGGAAAGGAACCAGTTCATAGGGATATGAACGGTCGTTAAAATCTGAGTGCTTCTCTGGGGCTGTTAGCACATAAAGCTGATCGGTATGCCGAGCAATCCTCTCGTAACGACGGGTTTCTTGACGATGAAACCGCTCTTGCTGAAAACAGGCCATCACCAAAGTTGCCCCTTCCTCAGCCAGAACCAAATCTTCCATTGCTCGTGAGAGGGCGACCAAAGCTGACTTGAAATAGATCTGAGGGCGAAGTTGAGGCTGAGTCTTTAATACAGCCTGCAGTAGAGAACCGAGATTCATTAGGATTCTTGCAGAGATTTGATCGTATAGAAACTGAGCCGTTTCTACGAGCATACTGCCTTCTTTCTCTTTTTCAAGATCGCGGCCTTGAAACCGAAACCGTTTATGGCAGGCAAGGCTTTCAGCCACATTCCCGTCATAGCCAGCCTTTGAGAACTCGCATTCTTCTCACTGCATCGCAACATCCATAAAGCTCTGAGACGGCACCATTCATTATCGATGCTCCAGGATAAGGATATTCTATTGGTTGAGAATCCGAATAGACGGAGACCCGTGGGCTTTGGGAGTGTTGCACATTTTCTTGCCTCTCTATTCAACTTAACTGAGGTGTCATAATTAACTCCAATAAAAATATTAAATGAATCAACCCTGCTGTGGACGACCCCTCGCTAATCAAGCATGACTCAAATATCTGAAGTAATTGATGCAAAATGGCTAGCTCGTCCGGCTCCAGAGGTTGCGCCAGATTTGGTGGGCTGTCAGTTAGTTCGGCAGCTACCCAGCGGTGAGATCATTCGTAGCGTCATTGTTGAAACCGAGGCCTACGCTCCCGGTGACCCGGCCTGCCACGCTTACAAACGCCGGACGCCTCGCAATGCCGTCATGTTTGGTCCAGCGGGGATGACCTATGTCTATCTAATCTATGGCATGTATCACTGCCTTAATGTCGTCACTGACCTTGATGAGGTGCCCAGTGCGGTCTTGATTCGAGCGCTACAGTTTGAAATATGGCCTCAAGCTTTAGAGGTACAAACCAAGCAGCCCCTCCATCGAATTGCAGCGGGTCCAGGGAAGCTTTGTCGAGTCTTAGACATTGATCGCTCTTTTTCAGGAAAGGCGCTGCAGCAAGGAGAACCACTCTGGCTTGAGCATCGATTGCCTGAGTTTGATGATGCGATGGCCGCAGGCCAGTCGGAGACCATTGCAACCCAGTCCGAACAATTGGTCCAAACGACTCGTATTGGCCTCACTCAGGGCGTAGAGATTCCCTGGCGTTGGTATCTCAAAGACTGTCGAGCCGTTTCAAAGGTTTAAAGCTGTTGGCATCTATCGCGTGGACGTAAAGTCGGGCAGCCGTCGTTCAACATCAATGAACCAGATAAAAAGGCAGAAGTTCAAGATCGCAGGCAGTTATGGGTACTACTAAGAAATATGCCTGCCGATTTTGACTATGCCTGTTCACCAATCGCATTACGAAGAACTTTTAGCCACCTATAGCAATCATCAAAATGCGGTGGCGCTGTTGCGGCAGTATCGACCTTATTTTGAGAAGGTACCCAGCATTCGCCGGTCTCAAGATAGTGTGGTGACGATTCCCTTGCCTGTGATTCAGGTTCGGCAGCAGATTGAAAATAGTCTTGCCAACTCGCCCTACGAACTCGTCAAACTACCCTGCGATCTTGCATTGCTCATGTGCGACCCAGAATGGAAGATTAAGACCGGGGTTGAGATTATTGTCTTTATCTATCGACCTGGTGAAGATTTTTCTGATCTGCTCAACCGTTGGCGACAGGCTCAAGTTCTGTTCAGCCGGGGTTACAACTGGGAAATGCCGCTTCGGTTTCAGCATATTTTCAATGAGGGAGCTGAGAAAGTCTATCCACTGTTTATTCTCTTTGCTGACGCTCCTGAACGGATTGAGCGTGGCCTGAAGGGGGCAGGCTTGCCCTTTGTGATTCACACCGCTCCCCAAGAAGAAGCCGAACCGACTCCTGCGGCGGAGTTACAAGCCAGCATTACGGATGGAGAAGACTGCGCTGCTGACTCTGACTAAGCTGTTCTTGAAGCTGCTCTGGCGTTTGGGCAGGTTCTTTACACTTCAGTCCCTGACAGACTAGGCCGATAGCTCTTTTGGGTAAATCGGTGACGAACGTTAGATTTGCGGTGGGATAGTACCCCTGCAGATGGACTAACTGCTCTGGGGTAGTGCGAATGAGGATCTGATTGGCGTACTGATTAAGCGCGGCACATAGGCTAGGGCAAGCGGTGGGTGAGTTAGTCATCACTTGGCTAAAGGCTTTGAGGGCTTGTTCGGCTCGATTCAGGTGGCTTAGGTCTTCGGTTAAGAGAGCTAGACGAACTAGATTTGCAATAGCAACCCCATTAGCAGAAGGTGTTGCATTATCAAGCCAGCTTCGTTCTCGAATCAATAAATCATCGGCTGCCTCAGCGCTGTAGTATCCACCCCCATCAATGGCCCACAGATACTCATCAAACTCAGCCTGTAGCTGATTTGCTGCCGTCAGCCAAGGTTCAGCATCCATCGATAGCGCCAAGCTGGCCTGATGGAGGTCTAATAATGCCTTAATCAGCAGGGCGTAATCCTCTGCTTGAGCTGGGACCGCCGCCTCGCCGTCATAGTTAAGACGCAGCAAGCGTCCAGTTGCCCATTGATGCTGCAGAATAAATTGCGCGGCAGTGGTGGCAAGTTCTAGATATTTAGTCTGCTTAAAGACCGACGCTGCCTGAGCTAAGCCAGAAATCATTAGACTATTCCAGGCCACAATCATTTTAGTGTCGGTCACGGGTGGGATGCGTCCCGGCCAGTCCTTTGTCTTCGCCTCGTCATTGTTGCGAGCCGGTGGAAACGTTGCGATGCTGGAACTGCCGTAGCGGACTGCAAAGAGTTTGGTGAGCGCTCCTTCAACGTCATCAGAGAGTCGTCCTGGCTGCTGACGCTTGAGGACCGTTTTCCCTTCAAAGTTTCCGTCAGCCTGAATATCAAAGCTTTTTGCGAGGGCTTCTAGCTCTGTTGGGGTGAGCAAGCTCTGCAGGTCTGCGTAGCGCCACACATAAAAGTCGCCCTCTTCTGGTTCTAGATCGCTGGGGTCAACAAAATTGTCAGCATCTTGGGCCGCATAGAAGTAGCCAGCCTCTGCCGTCATCTCTCGCTGCAGCCAGGTCACTGTTTTAGCAATCGAGCATTCAAAGGCCGGTTCCTGAATGCCCGCGCTCCATAGATTTGCCAGGTACTCCATAATCTGCCCGTTGTCGTAGAGCATTTTTTCAAAGTGGGGCACAGTCCAGTTCGGATCGACGGTGTAACGG
>JBAUJD010000156.1:0-4794 GCA_049683515.1 Thermosynechococcaceae cyanobacterium
GGACTGCCCCTAACGCAGGTTGAACCCTACTACATATCTTGCCTAGGCGATGTTAAAGCAAGGCTGTTAGCCAGTCGCCACCATTGGTCAATAGAGACACTGCTCGGCCATATTCAACAGGCAGAGGCACTGCTCCAGATTGTCAGAGGGAAACGAATTTGCGATCGCCTTCAACCGTTTTTAGTATGGCTGGCCCAGCGATTTGGCTATCCCACTGACCAAGGCTGGGTCACAGAACTACAGCTTACCCATCAGGAAATTGCCGAAACGCTGGGCACGTCACGAGTGACGATCACGCGACTGCTGAAAACGCTGGAGCAAGACGGCTTCATGCGTCGATCTCGAAAGCGATATTTACTTCTGCCTCAGACCATAGCAACTCTGCCTATGCCTTACAAATCGGGGAATCCGCCCCCTTGCGGAGCGTTCCGCAAGGAATACGCAGTGACTTCCCACTATGGGGAACTTCAAGCCCTGTTTTTATCATAGAGTTTGCACCATGAGGACTCAATGCAGGCATAGCGTTAGTGATTCTTTTCTTCACAATCCAGCGAAAGTAAGAAGTTAAAGTCCCCCAAAAGAGGGGAATTTAGGGGGCAATCAGTGGCTAATAATCTACTTTTCCCCGCAAGGCTTTAACTGCGCCCCGTTTTGTTTTGCTATCGGTTCGTCTTCTCTTAGAGCCTTTTGTCGGTTTCGTGGGCCTCCGTTTTTTGCGTGGAATGGCAACGCTCTTAATCAGCGCTTGCAAACGGCTAAGGGCATCTTCTCGATTTTTCTCTTGGGTGCGGTATTGCTGGGCCTTGAGAATAATCACGCCCTCTTTTGAAATCCGCTGATCACTGAGCTGCAGCAGCCTTTCTTTATAAAAGTCTGGCAGTGACGAAGCGTTAATATCAAACCGCAAATGGATAGCACTTGAGACCTTGTTGACGTTCTGACCACCGGCACCTTGAGCGCGGATCGCTTGCACCTCAATTTCGCTGCGGGGAATAGTGACTTGTTTCGATATCAGTAACATTGCGATCGCATCAACACGGGTAAACAACGGTCCTAGGCGAAGCGTTAAACCACCCCCAAACAGGATACTGAATGAGAGGTTGCCTCACACTAGACGATAGTTCGCCGCAGGCTCTGGTGCAAAATCAAAAGAGTACTCAAGCCAGAATCCTCTGAACTTACATCCAGAGGATTCCTCTTAAAAGCCAACCTAAACAGTGGTTAGCGGTATTCACAGTAGTATTTAAATACCAGCCTTATATGAGACGGCTGACAGTATTGATTGGAGTTAACAACACTCTAGTAAAGAATAATGAGGAAGTTGTGTGGATGACCCTAGTGGGCTTCTCAAACAGTCCGAATAACCCGTGCCACAAAAAACTGAGTCATAGCCCATACAAAAATTGAGGCTGATTTCGTTCTGTTATGACAGTACCCGGCTGAGTACTGTCCCAATCAATACGTGTACCGCTACACACCATGATGGAGTGGGATCAGGCTTACTAGATAGCTAAATTTATCAGCAAGAGCTAACCCTATGACACCCTCAGCCTCCTAGTTTTGATAGGAGAATCTACTAGCAGCAGCGATAACATAGAGAGATTTATGATAAAGCTAAAGCTTACAGTCCTTTGCTAGCAAGAGTCTTACTGACCTCTCAAGAACTGCAATCCTTGAGTTAGATATTAGCTACGGCAGAGGTATTGAAAATCTATTGCAATAAGGATCATTCTCTGCTAAATTCACATTTATAAGTTTATTGACTTATTTTCTCAACTAAAGAAGCAGAGCTTTGAGGAACCCTATGCCAGAGACATCTACGGTACGTCAGCCCTTCAGCCAAGTCAGCGATAACGCTGTTGCTTTGGGGGTAGAGATTACAGCCCCGGTCTGCGAAGGAATGAATCTCGCCTTAGCGAGTTTTCAATCGCTTTACCTGCAGTATCAAAAGCATCATTTTGTGATTGAGGGGACAGAATTCTATCCACTACATCAATTCTTTGACGAAAGTCGTACTGCGGTGCAAGGCTATACCCACGAGCTAGGGGAGCGGCTCAACGGACTCGGTGGGGTGCCTGCCGCGAGCTTTAGTAAGTTGGCTGAGTTGGCCTGCTTTGAACCAGAAGCTGACGGCTGTTTTGATGCCCGCACAATGGTAGAGCATGACTTAGCTGCAGAGAAAAGCGTGATTGCTTTGTTGCGATCGCAAGCTTCCCAATCTGAAAGTTTAGGCGACCGGGCTACCCGTTATCTCTACGAAAAAATGTTGCTTGAGACCGAAGAGCGAGCGTTCCATCTGGACCACTTCCTCGCCAATGACAGTCTCACATTGGGTTTGCATTAAATCATTAGAGGTTGCACTGAACCTCTGGGGGAATCGTTTTGCTTATTTATAGAATTTTTCAGTTAGGGAATCGGTGATGCACCCATCTCATATTTGACTCAACCCAGAACATCAGGTCGTTAAGGTACCCAGTTGCGATCGCAGGCAAGTCCAGCGCCGCCTTCAAGATCTATCGATTAACGCTTGGTGTTCAACCGACGGTAGTTTACGTGTTGAGGTCAACAATCATGTGGAATCAGCTCAAGTTTGGAGCGTGGTCCAGCAGTTTATCGCTTCCCGCAATGAACTGGTGGGCTGGCTGGAACAGTGCTGGTCTTAGAGCTTCTGACCGTCAACTACCAATCACTATTCGTAAAGGAGATCGATGGACTGATTTCTTTTTCGGTAAAGCCGAAACGGCCCATCATCATAGCTTGCTAGATAGTAGGGAAAAGGTTGCACTCCACTACTGTGCCTTGGATATAGAGCAGATTGCCAAGATGTCCTGTCCGTCTGCAGAAATTCCGAGCCACCTATGGCAGCAGTTAAGACAACAGAGTCGATTGTCTTCTAGATATTCATTGATGAGTCGGCGATTTCATGAGTAAACATAGGGGCAAAGTGCCCTTTAATGTCAGCGGTCGTTTTTTGACCTACAAAGTCTCCAGTGCGTTCAAAATTAAGGGCATCTACCTAGCGACGGCCCAAGGTGAATTGTATGTAAAGCTTCCCAAGTCGCTGAGATATACCTCAATGCAGATTCTAGAGTCTGGCGCATGGGTCTGCGTTACAGGCCATCAAAAATTTAAACACGGGAAGCGCAAACTAAAGGCGCTTTCTATTGCACGAACTAGTCCCTGTTTCGATGAAGAAAAATGTCAAAATCTAAATGCTCAGCCATCCAAATCAATATATGCCAGAAATCTGGCTGTCGGAAGCGAGGGAGCAAAGCCGTTTGTAAAGCCTTGACGAAAAGCCTCAAGAAAACAGGTCTCAAGAAAAAGGTGATGCTGCAAGAGACCGGCTGCATGGGCAAATGTAAGTCAGGGCCAAATATATCAATCTTGCCGGATAAGATTCGCTATACCCAAGTGAGTCCAAATCAGGTGGCTGGCATTATTGAGCATCATTATTGTTAGACCTCGTGATCAGCCAAAGAAGCCATTTTTTAATCTCTAGAGTTATGGAACCATGACCTGATCCCCTCCCCCCGATGGGCATAGTCGTAGCTTTGAAGAAATGGTTTACTTTAAGTTTGATATTTATCAACAGCCGTAAGTTGAACGACTTCTGAGCCTCAGCCTCCATTGACGTGGTAGGTTGATAATGATTATCGTTCCTAAAGCCCCGTTCGTTTTTAGGGGATGTTAAAGATTTCGCGCAGTTTGAAGTTTATCTAGTCATGTTTGGTGTACAGGAGTCGTAATGATGTATAGACAATCTATTTTTGTAAGAGGCTTCCGTCTCTTGAGTGTAATGGTCGGCAGTCTAACCGCTGCAGGGGCTGGTGCTGTATTAGGAGGGATGGCGATCGCCTCCCCGGCTTTTGCAGATACTTCTGTCTCAGAGCTGATGGCTGAAACGGATTCTGATGATGTGGGGCAAGTCACCTCCGTTTCACAGCTTTCTGACGTGCGGCCTACAGACTGGGCCTTCCAGGCGCTTCAGTCTTTAGTCGAGCGCTACGGCTGTATTGCAGGCTACCCCGACGGAACCTTTCGCGGCAATCGTTCTGCCACGCGCTATGAAATGGCGGCGGCGCTCAATGCTTGTTTGGACCAGATTAGCGATCGCTTCGCCTCTAAAGCCGACCTCGATCAGGTCAAAGCCCTGCAGGACGAATTTGCTGCTGAATTAGCAACGCTCAGAGGCCGCGTCGATGGTCTAGAGTCACGGGTTGCCACGGTAGAATCTCAACAGTTTTCAACCACTACCAAGCTCGAAGGCTCGGTGATCATGACCGCGCAGTATGGCGATCAGATTGATACCGCTAACGATGCGAGTCGAGTATCCGCGATTTCTGAAGTAGGACTCACCTTTAACACGAGCTTCAGCGGTGACGATCTCCTGCAAATTACGCTGTTGACTGGCAATGGCGGTAATGATTTCTTCGGAAATTTTGCCGATAATAATGCTGGTTTTTCTGCCCCCGCTAACCCTGGGGCCATTGAATATCGTGATACAGGGCCAGCGGTTGAGCTAGATCGCCTTGCCTATGAGTTCAGTCCGGTCAAAAATCTCTCTATTACCGTTGGCCCTCAGCTCTATCCCAGTGACTTTATTGACGGCAATAGCTATGCCAACGATCCGGGCGCTGACTTTAACTCCGGCTTTTTTATCAATAATGCACTGATTATTAATGATGCCATTGATGATCCGGGTGGCGCAGGTTTTGGCTTTAACTATAACTTTGGCGGTGGTCCAGTTAGTCTACGAGCCGGTTACGTCGCGGCAACTGGCGGCAATGCTGT
>JBAUJD010000157.1:0-4202 GCA_049683515.1 Thermosynechococcaceae cyanobacterium
ATCGATCCCTGCTCCTGAGCCACCCTCTAATCCACAGCAAACAGATCTAGCCCACGCGCCCACGATTCTGCCCACGCCACCACCCGAACCACCGCCGGTCACCTCGTCACCTGAATCGTTGCTGCCCACGATGGTGACCACACCCCAGATCACGCCCCAGGCCACCCCAAATACTGCAGGCTGGAAGCAAGCCGTTCTAATGGGAGGACTGATTGGCGGCTCCATTCTGACAGCCGCTATCTTGATTCGAGCAGAACTGCCCCGACTGCTGAACGCCTCACAGCCCGAACCCACAGCCACACCGACGGTGACCCCTGAAACAGTAGAAGCAACCACCTCTGAAAATACGGGATCTATCCCAGATTCGCCGCCGGTACGCGCTGCGAACCCCAATGCCCCCACCAATGCTGTGATTGTGGGCGAACCGGGCAATAAAAATATTCGCTCAGGGCCAGGAACGAGCCAAGGTGTTCGCGGCCAAGTGGGCACCGGAAATCGGGTTCAAATTGTCAGAACCGGACGCGATGCCAATGGATATCCCTGGCATGAAATCTTTATTCCGGCCTCCGGTCGGCAAGGTTGGATTGCAGCCCATCTGGTTGCCAGTGATTCAGAGGTACAACCTACCATTGTGAAACCTAAACCAGACAGTTCTGAGCCAGATAATCCAGAGCCTGCCGCCGCTCAAACTCCTGCAGAGACCGTCTCGCAGCCGAAGTCGCCTGCCACTTCTCAAGTACCTCAAACCAATGCAACCATTGCGGGTGAACCGGGCAGCAAGAATATTCGCTCAGGGCCAGGGACGGGCTTTAGCGTCCGGTTTGAGACCAATACCGGGAGTCGAGCCAAAATTATGAGTCAGCGGCGCGATCGCGATGGCTATCTCTGGTATCAGGTCTATATCCCCAACGCCAATGCCCAAGGCTGGATCGCAGCCCAACTCGTAAGCCTAGACTAAATGAATATCTACTGCCCACGGCCCCCTCTATGAAAGTTTTCCGTGACCTATTTGAGCATGCTCAGTTTGCCGCTGTAACCCTACTCACGGCAGGGATTGTGGTAGGTCTCGGTTTCATCGGCCAGCATTGGTTGGGGCCAAATGAACGACCTACAGCCACCGAAGTGCGCCGCCCTTCGCCAGAAGCTGCCATTGATCCCCTTGACCCAGCGCTAGAAGCAAATTCGAGTCCTGCTGACTTTCTAGAAGCGCCCCCTCCAGTATCTCCCGGCGCTCCCTCCGTCGCGCTTCCCTCTCCCTCCGTGGCCTTGGCTCCCGTCCCTGCGCCACCCCAGGACGGCCCGAAAGGTCACCTGCCCTATCAAGAAGCATCACCCTCACGTCTAACGGCGGTGGGTACCTTTGTGCGAGGCTCTTATCAACGCACTGAGCAGCTTGACCAAGACGCCGCCACTGCCTTTCAACGAATGGCTACAGCCGCCAAGACTGAAGGGATACAGCTCATGCCGATTTCAGGATTTCGCTCTATTGAGAGTCAACGCAAACTCTTTGCTCGTCAAATTCAACGACAGGGCAGCGAGGCTGCTGCCGCTAGACTCAGTGCCCCTCCAGGCCGCAGTGAGCATCATACGGGCTATGCCATTGATATTACCGATGCGCAAGACCCTAGTACCGATCTAAAGCTGGCATTCCAAAATTCAGGTGCCTATCGATGGCTTGTCACCAATGGGAACCGCTATGGATTTGAGTTATCGTTCCCGCGTGATAATGCTCAAGGGGTCAGTTTTGAGCCTTGGCACTGGCGCTATATTGGCTCGACGAACGCTCAATCTGTGTTTAAAACGGCAAAGGGTGGATAGCACCAGCACTAGCGCAGTAGCTCAAACAGCGGCGCTTGCAGCTCGTAGCCAAACATATCCGCCATTTGCTTGAGCTTGCTTTCCCCTTCAATATTTTGGTCTCGCAGCCACTGAAAAATAACGAAGACCTTTTGCATGACGAACAAATCAAGCGCCTGGGGGTTGAACTGAATCCCTTCTTTTGGGCTGAACTCATGGGGGACCAGCATGGCGGCATAACGGACCAGTTCACCGGATTGCCAATCGAGGAACAACGGCAGCCACGGATAGAGGCTATCGAGTCGCATAAACCACAGCCGCACTTCAGGGATCTCAGGCAACTCTAAGGGCTGCTCAGAATCTTGGGGATAGTTGATGTGAAACTGAATGGACTGAAAGTGCTCTGTTAGGTCACCGATCTTTAGCCACGGCTCGATCACAGCGTGAGCAGCAGAAAGATTGAGAGTGTCAAAATGCTCAGGGGAAGGAGCGATTGTTATCGTCATCTGCAGGCGTAGGAATAATTCAAGACTTGTATGTACACGGTAGAAAGTTTTGGGTTTTAAGTTGGGAAGACAGGGAGAGACTGAGCTTGAAGTCGCGGCTCATCTGGAGGAAGGCCGGACAATATCAGTGAGTGGCCTGTTCTTTGTGCCAGTCTTGAGCCTGTTGGCGAATGGCTTCTAGCTCTTCTGCAGGCATCTTATCTAGATTAGCCAAGATGAAACTCATGCGTCCCTGAGACTTGAGTTTATCTCGATGGCGATCTAAAAAGTCCCAATAAAAAAAGTTAAAGGGGCAGGCCATCTCGCCCGTTCGAGCTTTGGGGTTGTATTGGCATCCTTTGCAGTAATCGCTCATCCGATTGATGTAGTTGGCTGAGGCTGCGTAGGGCTTAGAGGCGAGCAAGCCGCCGTCAGCAAAGAGTCCCATGCCAATCACGTTGGTTTGCATCACCCAGTCATAGGCGTCAATAAAGGCCGAATGGAACCAGTTCTCGACGGCTTGGGGTGATAAACCCGCAATTAAGGCAAAGTTGCTGAGCAGCATCAAGCGCTGAATGTGATGGCCGTAGCCAGTTCGTTCTACCTGTGACAGGGTTTGGTGCAGACAGTTCATCTCAGTGCTCGCTGTCCAGTAAAAATCAGGCAGCGGCTGGTGATGCTCAAACCAGTTACTTTCGCGATGGTCAGCGTAGCTGTAAAGCCCCCGCATGTATTCGCGCCAGCCCAGTACCTGACGAATGAAGCCTTCGACATTATTGAGCGCAATACCTTGCTCATGATAAGCCCGCTCTGCCGCTTCAATCACCTCTAGCGGCTGCAGTAGACCCAAATTGAGATAGGGCGACAGCAGGGCGTGCCAGAGCGTGTTTTCTCCGGTGACCATTGCATCTTGATAGGCTCCGAAGGTGGGGAGGCGATGCTCAATAAAGTGTTCGAGTACCTGTAGGGCTTGAGCACGGGTCACGGCCCAGTGGAAAGGTGAGATCGCACCATAACCCGAAAAACCCTGCGACTCGACCCAATCGATCACCTCCAGGGTAATTTCATCTGGCTCAAACCAAAGCGGACTAGGAGGCTGCAGGTTTTTGGGCGGTGACTTGCGGTTCTCTTTGTCAAAATTCCACTGACCGCCAACAGGATGCTGGCCCTCCATCAAAATCTCGAAGCGCTTGCGACCGGCTCGATAAAAGGTCTCCATCAAAAGCGTTTTGCGCCCCTCTGCCCACTGCGAAAATTCAGTCTCGCTCCACAGAAAATGAGTGTTGGGGACTAGCGTTAGCTGGCAAGGCAGCTCCAGCTCGTCGAGGAAGGCTGCAAAGGGGCGATCTACTGGGGCCATCACTCGTAGGTCAGTGATGTGATGAGTCTCGATCCAGGCCAGTAGCGGGGATACAAAGTCTGGGGCAATCTCGTAGGTGATAGGCCACCCGGACTGACGCAACTCTTGAGCAAAGTGCCGCATGGCCGACCAGACTAGAACCAGCTTTTGTCGGTGATAGGGGCGCTTCTGGACGTGCTGCGCCGATTCAATCAAAAGAACGGGCGTATCCTGCGGTGATAGAGAGCTTTGTAGTGCGGCCTGCTGCGTCCAAAGCTGATCGCCAAGGATCCAAATACCAGTGGTCATGGTGAGGCCCAGAATGAATAAGAGCAACAACTAAAATCCCCTAGCTTCTTAATAACAGAAGAAGCTGGGGGCTGTCGTGCAGAGGTCAAGCTGCAGAGAACATGAGTGCCGATTCAAGTCAGACTCAGCGCTTACAGAATCTTGGAAAAATCCTGAATGACTGTTGCGTAGGCGGCAGCGGCGGCCTTTACATTCTTTTTGCTGGCGGCAACATCAAGCTGCTGCAGGTGATCTTGCAGCAAGCGACTAGACCGATGGAATACGGCCTGCTC
>JBAUJD010000158.1:0-1881 GCA_049683515.1 Thermosynechococcaceae cyanobacterium
GTTAGATACTGCTTGAGGCTAACGGCCTGTCCCGGTGAAAGCTTCACCATTTGATCAATGATGCCAATGGCCTTAGACCAATCCTGACTGCCGACAGACTGCTGCAGTTGCTGGTTGAGGCTTTCTAAGCTTGATTGTCCCCAAGTTTTGATTGGCGCTAGGGTAAGAAGCACAGCGGCCAACAATAGAGAAAAACGAAATTTCATAAAACGGTGTGTCAAGAGCAAAGGGCAGGAGGCATAAATGCAAACACGGCAGTTGGGGACCACTTCTATTCAGGTTACCCCGATCTTGATGGGAACTTGGCAGGCAGGCAAGAGCCGCTGGGTGGGTATTGAAGATGCTGACTCGATTGCGGCCATTCGAGCAGCGGTGGAATCGGGTGTGACCACTATTGACACTGCTGAGATTTACGGGCAAGGTCACTCGGAAGAGATTGTGGCAGAAGCGGTCTCAGATATGCGCGATCGCTTGGTTTATGTCACCAAGGTTTTCCCGACCCATTTGCAGTATGACCAGGTGATTGAAGCCTGTGAAGCTTCGCTGCAGCGCCTCAAAACAGACACTATCGATCTTTATTTTATCCATTGGCCTGCGGGGGCATTTGATAGCAAGGTGGTCCCTATTGAAGAAACCATGTCGGCAATGGTGAAGCTCAAAGAGCAGGGCAAAATTCGCGCCATTGGGGTCTCAAATTTCTCTCAGAGTCAGCTTGCTGAAGCCGCGCAATATGGCCGCATCGATAGCCTGCAGATTCCCTATTCTCTGTTTTGGCGTTATGTAGAACAGGAGGCTCAAGCCTATTGCATCAAGGAGCAAATCACGATTTTCGCCTACTCTCCTCTGGCACAGGGGTTGCTGACGGGGAAGTTTGGTCCCCAGCACCAGTTTGATCCCGCAGATAATCGCGCTAGTAATAAGCTTTTCCAAGGTGAAAACTATGACCGTGCCCAAACGGCACTCTCTCAGCTTCGCCCCATTGCTGAACAGAAGGGAATATCGCTCTCTCAACTGGCGTTGGCCTGGGTGATGGCTCAGCCTCGGATCGTTGCGATCGCAGGTGCCAGAAATGCAGCTCAAGCCAAAGATAATGCCCAGGCTGTTCAGGTGACTCTCTCTGAGTCTGAACGGGCAGAAATAGATGCGATCGGTCGAGGCGTTACGGATTGCCTGGATAGCAATCCTCTGATGTGGAATTTTTGAGTTCGGAATTCCGGTCAGCCTGCCGCCGCTGCCACAATGCAATCACAACGATCGCAAGGCAAGCACCAGAAATATCAATCAAAACATCTTGCGGGGTAGAGGTCCGACTCGCCACAAAGCGCTGATGCCATTCATCAGAAATTGCAAATGAGATCGCACCCCCCAACGCAAGCTGTAGCGCCCTTGCTCCGGTTTGCCCAAACCCAATCATGGCCCCATATCCAACCGTAGCCAGCACCATATATTCAGTCAGGTGTGCCGCTTTACGGATCCCAAAATTCAACAGGTCTACAGAACCCGTCATTTCAGGCAAAACCGGAAGGGAAAGCACCCACTCTAAAATGGCTTTGGTGTGGGTACTATTCCATAGCTGAGTCGAGAACTGAAACATAATTGCCATCCACACGAGCCAGACGATCACCGCAGCTCGACGCTGCCATACTGCTTGAGAGTCCATAGTCGTGCTCCAACACTTGCTTTCGAGAGATCTTAGCGCAGCCTCTCACCCAAGCTCAGCGCTATAATTAAACGTTTCCACCGCTCCCTTCACCCAGTTGATTCCCGTGCCTGACTCTACGCCCTGCAATAGCCCTATTATCCTTGGAGTCAGCGGTGCATCAGGTTTAATCTATGCCGTCCGCGCCCTTAAGTTTTTGCTACGGGCTGACTACACTGTTG
>JBAUJD010000159.1:0-2350 GCA_049683515.1 Thermosynechococcaceae cyanobacterium
TTCATAGCTGCGCGCTTGGCAAAATAGGTCTGAATACAGGTGACAGTACTCATCAATGAATCCAATGGTGGAGCGGGGCGCTCTTGGGGATGTTGGCATCACGATTCGGTATAACGGACACTTCCTAGACTAACTTTTCCTTCGCCTAAAGTGATAAAAGAGGGTTATGTGGCTTTTATGTGGCTTTCGTCACTCAATAGACCGCTCCTGAATGAAATTTGGATTGGAGCAGGTGAGTTTCTACAGTGACCGGCGTGTTTATGCAAGTATGGAGCTAGAAAATTTTGTTAGATGGCATAAAAATCCAGAACGGTCTATGAGATGGCTGCACTGCCTTTTGGCGGCAAGATCAAAGCAATGGGCACAGCAGTGAGAAGCATGGATTCTATCTAATAAATCAATGATATTGAGACATAACCATTAACACCCTAGAAAAATTTTATGGCGACAGTTGCAGCCCATTATCAAAACGTTCTATCTGATGTCTATTCTTGGATGTTAGGTGGGTTTGAGTCACAGCTCACCAAGAATCGCAATTTTTTCGAGACTCTTTCCATTCACCCGACTGGATCTGCTGTCGCAGTTGATTTAGGGGCAGGATGTGGTTTTCAAAGTATTCCCCTAGCCGCAAGAGGATTCTCTGTAACTGCTATCGATCTAGACGAGAATTTGCTTGCTGAATTAAAAGTACATGATGTGACTGAACAGGTAGCCGTAGTCTGTGACGATATGCTCAACTTCGCAAGCCATGTACCGGCTTCATCGGAGTTGATCATATGCATGACGGATACCCTTCTCCACCTTGAGACGAAAGACAAGGTGAGTAAACTTTTCAGTCAGGTGTTTAACCACCTGGAGCCTGCTGGACAATTTGTAATAACCTTTCGAGATCTGTCAGATGCACTTGAGAATCTAGACCGATTTATTCCGGTAAAGCAGGACGATGATACAATTTTAACCTGTTTCCTTGAATATGAACCAGATACTGTTAAGGTCCATGACCTTGTCTATCTCCAGACTGATGGCGCATGGCGCTTAAAAAAGAGTTTCTACCGAAAATTACGGTTGTCTCCTATCTGGGTCAAAGATCATCTTATCTCCGCTGGCTTTTCGGAGGTGGATGCTGATATTAAGAATGGCTTAGTGACAGTGATTGCGGGGAAATAATTGACGAAGGCTGCTAGCTGAGCTGGGTATCTCAAATTCTCTATTTCGTCCCCGATTCATTTTTTTACTGTGCAATATCGGGAAGCAGAAACTTCAAAATCATCGGCGAGTGGCTGGCGAGTGGCCGGTATTAAGTGAATAAGATCATAGGCAAAAAATAACTTGAGTTGTTACCCAGTATGCACTTCAAGCTAGCCTCTAACGAACACAGTAGAGTGTTTTCTGAATGGAGTCAGGCCAGTCGCCTTGACGAACGAACCTGTCGTCCGATTGCGAATGGCAGGAGAATTCCTCCCGAAAACAAATTGGTTACGCTGACATTTTTTGTCAGTCAGGTAGAAAATCCTGTTGGTCGCTTTGACTATTTCGATATCAATGTACGAAATCGTTCTGTAGAATTTGGATATACGGTCAACCCAATATTTAGAGGCCAGGGAGTTGGGACTGAAATGTTGACCTTGGCTATTAGCTATTTGTTTTCAACAATAGATTTGAACAAGTTGTATTGCCAAACTGCGGCGTTCAACATTCCATCGATAAAGCTACTGGAAAAACTTGGTTTCCATAAAGATGGTGTACTGCGAGAACATCATGAGTTAGATGGTCAGCTATGGGACGACTGCATCTACAGCATTCTGCGAGACGAGTGGCAATGAAGCCTTGCTTATACATAAGTCCTCACCGCTAGATTAGCCTTCCCAGGCCGGGATGCTCTGGCGAGGATATTGTAGATATGTCTCAATCATCTCAGGTTTTGGTCTAGAGAGGGAGTTGCGATGACGAGACAAAGGCCATCCGCTAATTCTAGGACTCAAGTGATGTTGATGCCCCACTGTTCTGGCTCAGTAGTCGATGGACAAGGTGAGTTTCTGCCAAGCGCTCTGATGCCTTTGATATCATCATGAACCAACCCAACCGCATAGTATAAGCAACCTGTGCACGGATTTTAGCCTCTGTCTCTGAAAAGCCAAGCTGCAGAAACAGAGCCTGAAGATAATCCAAGCGTCGCTGGTCGACCCGTGCCGTTGCCGTTGCCGCTCTGATATCGTTCACCGCCCATATTCGGACAGCCTTCTCCAGCCGATCATCGCCCTGTGCCGCAACTTCAAACAGCCTCAATAATTTATCCCGAGGCTGACCCTCCATAACCTCAACTTGCTTAATAATGTGGTCGGTTTTGTTA
>JBAUJD010000160.1:0-5547 GCA_049683515.1 Thermosynechococcaceae cyanobacterium
GAATGGACTCGACCGTCCATTGAAGCCATTCGCCACAAACCCCATCGCCAAGGTGTCCCTTACAGCAACCCGACCCTGAGCCAGTGGCACGAGACCTTTGATGACTCTGCAGCGGTCCAGTGCCTCACCCGAGAACTCCCCGACGCAGAGCGAACGCTATTATTGCGAGACGGCATTCTCTCCATTTTGGTGGTGCCTATTTTTATTAACGGCGCACTGTGGGGCTTTATTGAACTCGACAACTGCACCGTTGAATATCGCTGGTCCCCACAGGAAGAGTCTGTGATGTTTGCGATGGCAGCCAGTATTAGCGCCGCCTTGCAACGTCAAGACAAAGAAGAGATTATTCGGCACCAGGCCTTTCATGATGCCCTGACTGACTTGCCCAACCGGGTGCTATTTAACGACCGTCTCAAGCTAGCCCTAGCCGCAGCCCATCGCTCTCAGCAATCAGTCGCTGTGATGTTTTTAGACCTCGATCGCTTTAAGGTCATTAACGATAGCTTGGGCCATTCTATGGGAGACGAACTCTTGCAAGATGTTGCCCATCGCCTCACGGCCTGTATGCGGGAAGGTGACACCGTGGCTCGCTGGGGGGGGGATGAATTTACGCTGCTGCTGCCCCAGGCCCAGTCAGTTGATGATATTACGCTAACGGCCTACCGCATTTTAGACGCTCTAAAGAAGCCTTTCAGCATTCGGGATCAAGAACTACACGTCACCGCCAGTATTGGCATTGCCCTTTCTACCGCTGAGGACGATGCGGAGATTCTGCTACAGAATGCCGATGTCGCCCTCTATCGCAGTAAAGAGCATGGCCGGGGCACCTATCAGCTCTTTAGCCCCGCCATGAACTCCAAGGTGCCCGATCTGCTGGCGCTAGAGAATGGACTGCGCCACGCCATCGAACGGAGCGAACTGCTGTTGTACTATCAGCCCAAAATTAATATTCAGACGGGGGCCATTATGGGCCTAGAGGCGTTGATTCGCTGGCAGCATCCTGAGCGGGGCTTAGTGTCACCAGCCACCTTCATTCCGCTGGCAGAAGAAACGGGTCTGATTATTGAGATTGGTGAATGGGTGCTCCGCACCGCCTGCCAGCAAGCCGTGGAATGGCATCGTCAAGGATTAATGCCGCTGTCTGTGGCGGTCAATCTTTCTCCCCGGCAGTTCTACCAACCGAACCTCCCTGAAATTGTCGATCAGGTGCTGCTGCAAACGCAACTCCCCCCCCAGTCTTTAGAACTAGAGGTGACTGAAACCACGGCGGTGAAAAATATGGACTTCACCAAGTCCGTGCTTCGGCAGCTCAAAGATATTGGGGTGCATATCGCCATGGATGATTTTGGCACGGGCTATTCATCCCTCAACTACCTCAAAGAGCTGCCCTTTAATACGCTCAAGATTGATCAATCTTTTATTCGCGATCTCAAGCCACAATCGACCGATGTTGAAATTATTAAGGCAGTGCTGGGGCTGGGACGGGGTCTTAATCTAGAGATTGTGGCTGAAGGGGTCGATAGCGAGGAGCAGTTGGGCGTTCTACAAGAGTTAGAGTGCGAAATTGTCCAGGGTTATTTATTTAGTCGTCCCCTGCCCGCCGATGAAATCACAACGCTGCTGAAGGCCAACTGGCTGGACCGCAACAATCGCAATCTGATTACCCGACGGCTTAAAACTTCAACCTATACAGGGTAAAAAGCTCTCCGGTGGTGGTTTTGGTGATCTTTCCTCCGGCGGCGCGAATGAGCTGGGGCCAGCTTTCTAATGGCTCTAGCAAGACTTCCGCACCGAGGTAGGTCTCGAGAATGGCCCAGTTTTCTGCCAAGGGGCTATCGGGCGAAACCACGTCAAAAATAAAAACACCTTCGGGCTTGAGCACGCGCTTCACCTCGGCAACCACTGCCTCCCAGTAATCAAGGGGATAGTAGCAGCTAAAACCGGTCGCGACCACGCCATCAAACTGATCTTCTTTGTAACGAAGATGGTGGGCAGGGCCGCGCTCAACCCCCCGAAACAACTTTGAATTGAGCTGAGGGCCGCGCTGATTAATAGCGTCTTGGGCCACGGGGCTAAGTTCTTGACCATAGAAAAACGCATCCCAGTCGCGCCAAGGGTAGACCAGAAAGCTGAGGCCACAGCCGATATCGAGCCAGCACTGGCCCTTTTTGGGTTTGGCACTCTCCCAAAAGGGGGAGGCAATCCGGGCCTGAAGCCTGCCGGTGGCCCAATCTTGAAAAACCGGCATGGCTTCGACTTCGGGGGGCAGCTCGACAGCTTCTTGTTGGTACTCACGGTTATAGCGATCGGTGACGGCCTGAAGCTGAGCTTGCCACTGATCGGGGGCTAGAGAGAACCAGTCTTGACCAGCTTCAGCAGATTGACGATCTTTTTTAGCCATTAGGTAAATCGCATGGATTGCAAACTATCTTTCACCTTAGTCCTTTTTTAATCTGGAATATAGGCGATCTATCGTGGCTGCAGATTTAGAGGTTGTATGAAAAGTACTAAATGTGCTGCATTGGCCCCCTAAATCCCCCATTTTGGGGGACTTTGAACTTCAGAACCCCCCAAAATTGGGGGGGGGCCAATGCAGAGCTTAACTGAGCTTTTAAAACAACCTCTTAGAGTACGGTGCTTTGATGACATGGGGCGATCTCATCTTTCTATAATTTCTTCATGAAGGATCTCTCACGGAGCAGCCATGATCACAGATACAGTCACAACCCTCTGGCTCAGACTATTGAGAGGCTTAACCCTACTGCTCGTCGTCGGCATCTTATGGGGAATATCGGCTCCCGCCATCGCAGAGGTCTACATTCACCCCGACGTGGATGGGCAAATTCTCTACCAAACGCGCCAAACCCTTCCAGCTCCAAGGGGCTATACCTGGCAAGCCGTTGCGTTTAAGTTTTCGAGAGCGGGAGGGTCTGGTCCGTTGCAGCTTCGGCTGGTGGGCTTCCCTGGCACGGTAGAACTAGACCATGAACAGCCGCTGACTCTGCTTACGTCACTGGGGCAATCGCTGACGGTGGAAAATGTCTCGGATCAGATGTCTAAAACCAATCCCACCGAACCCCACGTCGGTCAATGGAATCTACAGCCGGTGTTGCTGAATCTAGGGGATTCAATGTTTTTGGATCTCTCGGTCAAGACTTCTGATGATGCGGTTGTGAGGCTTGCGATCGCACCTGAAACCATCGAGCAGTGGCAAACCGTCGCAGCCTGCTCAGCGACTTGGTGTGACGATTAAAAGATCTGGGTACCTCTGAAGCGGGGACGCGACTGCTAAAGCAGCCCACAGAACTGGTTTGGTCTACAATTGTCTGAGTTCAATCTATGCAAGGGCATTCAGGACACATGGCAAAGAAAAAAGCGATCGCCCAGAAGCCAGCACTTCAGGCTCTAGAAGGAAAAGCATTACTGACAAAACTCAACGAGATTCCCCACCTTTCTAAACGAGAGAAAGCCAAAGAGTGCGGTTATGTGATCAATGGCCGAGTCAATCAAAGTGGCTTCATGAATGCGATTCTCGCAGCCAAGGGCATTTCTTTAGACAGCGAGGAAACCAGCGATAAGCGGGGCCGAGAAGCGTCCTACCGCACAAGCGTTCAAAAAACTGGCAACATTTTGATTGGCTCTGCTTACACCAAAAGGATGGGCTTACAGACGGGAGATGAATTTGAGATCAAGGTGGGCCGCAAACAGATTCAGCTTAAGCTTGTGCCTGCTGGCTCTTAAGCCTTTGCGATCGCATCCCTAGAGCATGACGGTCACAGCGTGAGGGAGTTTATACACCCACAAGAGATCAGAAATTAGACTTTAGTCTAATCGCTAGAATCCTCAACATTGATACATTTGGGTTGTCATACCCCCCGCACAAAAAAGGAACAGCAGCCCAGCACAACTAGGCTGCTTTTTATTTGCGATCGCCCCGCGCCTGTATCACGGCTCCATCAGAGACGTTCCCTACGATCTCTTGCCAGTCAGTCATACACACCCTCAAGCACCACCACCTGCAGCCATCTCATCTGCGATCGCCTGTAAATCTTCTGCCGCCAGCGCACAAGCCTCGGCCATTGCTGGGGTTTTGCCGTTCATCGCAATCGATTGCGCTAGGGCACTACAGATGTTCGCCTCGGTAAAGAGGCGCTGAGATATATTGCTGCTGTTCACTAGAAACGTTGACCTTGGTATAGAAAGACGGCCATTAAGGCGTGGGTCTAAAAACAGTCCCTAAAAGCACACAGCAAGGGACTGGTATGACTCTAGTCAATCTTAACTGCCAATATTGGCAGCCATTCAGCGTAAAAATACGGATTGTGGGCAAATATCAACCAAAAGAAGGAGTCACTTATGCCTTGGGTGCAGAGTTAAGCGCGGGAAAGGCATTGAAGGAGCGGGGCAATAGTTGGCTAACCATCGTAAAGCATTAGAATAGGTATATGTCTGACCTATATAACTACCGAGCTACTTTTATATCAGCCGATGAAGCCAATACCATCACGGCTGATATCGATCTGGGGTTCGGAGCTTGGCTTTACCACGAAAAGTTGCGGCTATGGGGCCTCAATCTCCACCCATGTAAAGCGGAAGAAAACTCGAAAAGACTGACGGCAAAAGACTTCGTTCGAGAATTGCTCACAGATGGCGATGTCATCGAAATAACAACTTACAAAGATGCCATCAACCAAGATGGACATTGGCAAGCGGAAGTGATTTTACCCGATGGCCGCTCATTGAATCAGGTTTTAATGGAAGCTGACTATACAAAACAAAGTTGACTCTGAGTAGAGAGAATCTTCTGCTGCTATTTTAGGTTCCCAGTTTTACAATAGGTCTGTGATCGCATACCGCAGCACAGATGCCGCCAGCATCGCGCTGTTACGCCATCGAGTACTATGCCAATATCGAGAGAATTGCACCGCAAAGAGTCAGAGGTTCGAGCTAGCGCTGAGCAAGTATAGGGCCGTCAGACCTCAATGCGTGTTAAGTTAACGGTCCATTGATATTCCGGTGAGACAGTATGAAAGCAAAAGAAGGCCAGACGAACTACAGCAAAAAAGAGTTCACTGCCCCCCAACCGACGAACCCGGAAAAGAAACGCGAAACTTGGAACCAAAGGAATGCTGTCGCTAGAGCGGATGAAGCCAGAGCTCGGATTGCTCAGAAGGAACAGGAGTTATCAGACGACAAAAGTTGAGAACTCGCAGATTCAACCCTTATGAATAAGCAACTTCTAGCTCAGCTATTGGTTGGGAAACTCTCTTGGCTCCGTTTAATCCGTTCTGCCACCATCATTTATGGTCTTTTTGCTGTTGGGATTTATTTCTTTGGCGATCGCCTGATTTTTCATCCCCAGCCCAGCAGCTATCAAGATACCGATGAAATCCTCAAAATAACGGCGGAGGATGGTCAGCAGCTATCTGCTCTATATCTCCCCAATGCTGAGGCAAAATATACGATTCTCTACAGCCACGGCAACGCATCAGACTTAGGGTCAGTGCGCTCTAATTTAGAGAATATTCGTCAGGCTGGCTTTTCGGT
>JBAUJD010000161.1:0-4948 GCA_049683515.1 Thermosynechococcaceae cyanobacterium
GCATTGGGAGAGGGATTTAGACTTCTTTTATCTTGCCCCCCTTCTCTCTTTTTGGGAGGAGGGGCTGGGGGATGAGGGCTATTCGCGAAAGTTGGATGCTCCCCTAACATCACCATTGGTGTAGACAACAGTGTAGAGCTTACATAAGATATCCGACTAAGGTAAAGATGAGCTTAAAAAAACAATAAGAAGTGCTGTTAGTTTGATTAATCCAATATTAATTTCTGGTTAATCAATCTGTGGGCTGAGTCAGTAGTTTTCTCTGATACTGGGGGAGGCGAAAGTCCTTAGGCTTCTTCATCATCTTGTTCTTCAGACCAGAGAAAGCTAATGCCCATCGTGGCAAATCCGATCGCAGCACCAGCCTTTAAAAATTGAGTCGGTAAAAACTGGGCCAAACTCCCTCCCAAGATGACGCCCAAGAAGCTGGCAAAAACAAGGGCCGATGCAGTTCCTAAGAAAATTGCCCGAGGATGCCGACATTGGCCGCTCAGGGTAATGGCGGCAAGCTGACTTTTGTCCCCTAGCTCTGCCAAGAACACAATCACAAAGCTCAGTCCCAGTAAATTCCAGTCCATGTGTTTAAGCCTAAAGGTGAACGGTATCCCAGATCAGCAGCACGGCGATGAACAGTAAGCTAGCCCCGGTCGCGGTCTTTAATGCCTCGGGAGAAAGATACTTCGCTAACCAGCGTCCAATTATGACCCCTAATAAACTGGTGGTAATTAAGGCCGCAGCGGCTCCGGCAAACACAATCCAGGGTGACTGAGATTCTGCTGTCATTAATAGGGTTGAAAGCTGCGTCTTATCGCCTAGCTCTGCTAGAAAGATGGTGCCAAAGGCCATCAGAAATTCTCGCCCAAAGCCCTTGGGATCATCGGTAGAATCCTTTCCTTTTTCAGATTGCGCCTTTTTTAACTTGGGGGTGTTGGCATCGCCCTGTGCCTGAAGAGGTTCTATAGAGGATTCAGAATCGGCGAGGGGGTGGGTCACAGGTTCATGGCGATAGGATCTGTGAACTATTATGCCTGGGTTATGCCCTAACCCAACGTTAAACCTACGGCGCTCTCAAATTTAACCCCTTCGAGGCTGCGGTTGCCGTAAACGGCGTCGATTTGTTCTGTGCAGCAGGCGATCGCAAATTCATTCAGCTCATCTGCCTCAATTCCGTACAAGCGACTAAAGGTTTCTGGGGTGACCCGACAAAAACCAGGGCGTTCAGCGTAGATATTGCACCTGCGCTCGACTCGATCAAAATGAATACACCAACCCTCTGGCCCAATCATGCCCAGATAGCGTTCAAATTCTTCAGCAGAGAGGTACTCCTGCACATCAGGACGTTCTGCTAAATCAAGATGACAGCAGGCACCACATCCCTGAATACAGGTCCAAGTCGCCATAGTGATCTAACCTCTGTATTACTCAAGCCAAGGCTCACTATGAATACCATAGCCGATATCATTTGCCCTGTTTCTATCTCAGAATTCCTTCGGGATGGCCCCCACCAACAGGTACAATAGGGTCGGTTCGTTCACCATAGATGGGTCATCTCAGGAGAAAAAATGGAACTTTTAATATCTGCTGGCTTACAAAACACAGTTTTACAACTGGCGTCTCTTCTCTTCGTCGTTGTCGGCGGTCCCCTCATCATTGGGGCCATTGCCCTCGGTGGCGGCAAGCTTTAGATCTGTTCAGCTAACTGATCTGCACTGAGGCGATACCATTCCTCTAATGCCTTGAGTTCCTGCTCTAGACTACTGGTTTCAGTGAAACTAGGGCAGGTATACCCAAGCTCTCTGATCAGTGCGACAAGGATTCGGGGCGACACCCACCACTTTTGCCCCAGCTCTAAAAGATTTAACTTACGTCCAATCGATTTAATTAACTCAAACTTGAGGTGCGATCGCAACGCAGTCACCTCAAGTTTTTGAGGGATTTTTCCGTGAACATACACCGTGTGAGGACGGCCTAGTCCCAGCAACCATCTCAGATGGGTCTCTGAGGGCGGCAGGGTCCACAGCACAAGCGTTTGGCAAGGCTGGGTCGGTCGATCATACTCAATCGTTCCTTCAATCTGCTGACGCGAGATATAGGGCCGCTGATCGCCGTACACCAGCAGGTTCCCCTCAACTTGAAGATCCTCTAGAGTTTCCAACGGCTTCCACACCGGCAAGGGGAGCTGCAGGAGTGGTTCAGGGCAAACCAGCACTGGCTCTTGCAGCGGCTGAGCAACGCTTTCATCTTCTTCAACAGCAGCGGCAGGAGACGTTACAGCCTCTGGCGGCGACGGGACAGAGGCTTGTTCCTCATCAATGCGCTCTGGCAGAGCTAGCGTTTTCGGCCTTGCCCCCAGTAGCTCTAGCTCTAGGGTCTTTTCCCCTCGCCAGTTGTTCTCTCGCAATCGATAAGCCACATCAATCCAGTCAGGGAGCGGATAGTACGGCCCCCATCGCCATGCCATCACCTGCTTAATCACGCGCTCTTGGGGATTGGCCGGGTCAACCTGAGCCAGGGTCAACTTCAGATGGAGTTTATCGGCTCCCACTTGGCGCTGGTCTAACACCTGAACTTGGGGGGTCCAAAAGGTCGGTTCACGATTGCCAATGCCACAGGGCTGGAGGCGATCGATCTGATCAAATAAATCCCAGTTAATTTGAGCGAAGTTAGCTTGGCCGTCAATCTCGACCAGTGGTTTGAGATGGTGGGGCTGGAGTTGTTCGTGGGCGAACTGGCTGAGACGCGATCGCAAAAATTCGAGCTGATCGGCCTGCATTGAAAAGCCCCCGGCGGCCCGGTGCCCCCCAAACCGGCCTAATAGGTCTTCGCAGTACTGCAACGCAGCAAAGACATCAAATTCAGGAATGCTTCGGGCAGACCCGCGAATATGGGTACGGGTTTCATCTTCATAGGTGCCAATGAACACCGGCACACCGTAGCGTTCTACCAGACGAGACGCCACAATACCGATGACACCGTGGTGCCAGTCGGGCTGTACCAGCACCAAAACTCTCTGCTGCTGGGGGCTATGGCGGCTAGACTCCACGACTTCGATGGCGGCTTGCTCAATCTCAGTACACAACCGTTGCCGTTCGCGGTTGGCCTGTTCACACTGCATCGCCCGATCGAGGGCGGTGGTGCGATCATCTGTGGTCAGCAACTCAATCACCGTCTGCGGATCAGCGATGCGCCCCACCGCATTAATCCTGGGGCCAAGCCGAAACCCGATGGCTTCCGGCTTCAACGTTTTTTTCTGGCTCGGATCGTTACAGCCTGAGACTTCGATCAGCGCCTGCACCCCGGCTAACTTTGAATGGGGCAAAAGCTGCAGGCCGCGCTTTAACCAGCGCCGATTGACGCCGGTTAAAGGGGCCAGATCTGCGATTGTTCCTAGCGTAAATAGCTCTAAGAGCGGCTTAATCAGCGCTTGAGATTGTTCTAGCTTTTGGGCCAACGACACCGCCAAGATATAGGCGACCCCCACCCCGGCCAAACCTTGATAGGGCGAATCAGCTCGAATCAGTTTGGGATTGAGAATGGCGTTAGCGGGGGGCAGTTCAGGGGGCAGCTCGTGGTGATCGGTGATAATCACATCAAGGCCCAGTTCCCTGGCTCTTTTAACGGGTTGAGGAGCTGCGATGCCGTTATCGACGGTCAAAATCAGCTTGACGCCTTCAGCGGCACAGTCTTCGACAATGCGCTCATTGATGCCGTAGCCTTCGCTCATGCGGCTCGGTATCGCGTAGTCTGCCTGCCCCCCCAGGGCCGCAAACGCCCTGAGCAGAAGCGCCGTACTGGTCATGCCGTCGGCATCATAGTCGCCACAGATAACGATTTTTTGCTGGGTTGCGATCGCACCTTCCAACAGCTCCAGGCTGAGCAACAGATCAGGAAACGCTTCAATGGGGTCAGGCAAAGATAAAGACTCTGGCTCTAGGTAAGCCTGCGCCATGTCGGAGGTAACAATACCCTGATTGACTAAAACCTGAGCCAGCAAAGGGAATAGACCGGTATATTGGGCCACCTGGGCCACCTGCTCTGGCTTGGGGGCGGCAATGTGCCAGCGCTGTTGGGGCAGGGTCGCCTGTTGATTTGCCTGTTGATTTGCCTGTTGATTTACTGGGGGCATGGGTTGCGATCGCACCTGAAGCGTTCACTACAGCAACATTAAACCCTAGAAGCGATAGCCTGCGCTGCCTAGACAGGAAACTTACTACCCAGCAACGATTTAACAAGCTTACAGATTAGTATTGATCTCTAGTGGAAACGTAAAGGCAACACCATGTCGGATTCTGAGCATCCTTCACCTCACCCCTCTAATGATGAACTCGATATTGAGCAGTCTCTCTCCGAAGCGGAGGCAACGCTCAGCATCCTAAGGACTCGATATCAGAACATCCAAAGAGCTCAAAAGCAACAGCCCCTGCTTGAGCAGCAGCTCCAAGAGCTGCAAGAACAGGCCCAGCAGCTTCGCAAGGAATCAGGATCTCAGCAAGAACGGCTGGAGCTAAGGGAAGAAATTGGCAAAGTTCAAGAGCAGTTAGAAATCATAGAGCTAGAGCTAGAAAGCCGTCTCTTCAAATTGTTGACTTGGCGAGACAAAAAAGAATGGTTTTGGCAATTCCTGCGCTTCTCAGGCATTGGATTTGGCGCAGCCCTCCTAATTGGGCACCTGACTCGCTAACGCAAACCAGAGATGCAGGCATCCCAGGACAATTCGTGAATCTCAGCTTTACAAAAGTCAATATCCGCGTTAAGGTGTGAGTATAGTCACCTAGCCCATTAGGTTATTTGACTAAATTAATAACTTAACATACCGCAATAATCATCATGACCACAGTATTACAACGTCGCGAAAGCGGCAGCGCCTGGGAGCGTTTCTGTAGCTGGATCACAAGCACCGACAACCGCCTTTACATTGGCTGGTTTGGCGTCTTGATGATTCCTACCC
>JBAUJD010000162.1:0-9190 GCA_049683515.1 Thermosynechococcaceae cyanobacterium
CTAATATACTAAGTGATAAAACAACCGCTGTAACGACTGGATAAATAACAAGTGCCCAGTATCCGCCTCCCTGCCAAGCGACATATATCGCTATACTCACGCCGCAGAACTGGGCAAGAATTTCACAGGCAGATAACTTAAAATACTCCATCTGCCGTTGAAGTAGGGCAGCATGTTGAGTTCCTAGCCCACTAATGACGATACCCACAGCTAAAATTAGAGTAATATTTACTAGACGTGAATCTTGATAGAATTGTGCGATGAAAGGGGCTATTAAAGCAGTAGTGCACCCGGTCACTAAGCTAAATATAATATTGATCCAAAATAGTGTACTGACCTGAGAATGGTTGATTTTTTCCCGCTGTACTGTTGCCATTGATAAGCCCAAGTCTTTAAAAAGAGTCATAAAGCCAATGATTGCTATTACTTTAGTGACCAGTCCCATGTCTTCAGGCGTCAATAGCCTTGCCAAATAAATATTCGAAGCTATCGTCAATGTGAATTTAATACTTTGCGCCGCAATCGTAATTGCACCACCTCGAATTGAGCGTTGCTTTAGATTAGTTTTTAAATGGGAGGTTTTGAAAAAATCTTTCTTTCTATGAGAACTATTTCCTCTATTTAAAGGCTCTGGCAAATTAGCTTCTCCTGCCGATTATGAAAATAGTATAAAGTTGGAAGCTATGAACTTAAGCTTTTAGATATCGATAATTTCTTTTAGGTTGGCTCACGCCATTCGCAACTAACCCAATTAAGTTTAACTTTTTGAGAATATCAACTGCATTGTTTAATTCCGTGCGTGTAATCTTATCCATTCTGCCAACCATCACGACACCGTCGCAGCCAAGGCCAACCGGTATGGCATCAACTAAGCCAAGAACAGGGGGACTGTCAACAATAATCAAATCATAACTCTCTTCAAATGCAGTAATAACTTCTTTCATCCGCTCAAGACTGAGAAACTTGACTGGATCTGCGACCATTGGACCTGAGGTGAGCACATCCAGGCTCAAGTCAGAGGGTGGTAGTTGCCGCAGGCTGGAAGAAGGTAAACCTTCAACCGCAGAATCAGCATCATCCCAGCGCATATAAACCCACTGTGGGACAGATTGCCACTCACTTCTAGAGATGTCACCCGTTAGCAAGGTCGATAGTCCCTGGTCATTGCTTAGGTTAAAAGTATGGTGCAGGCTGGGGCTACGTAGATCTGCATCTATGATCAGAATGCGCTGATCTAAGCGAGATGCGCTAATTGCTAACCCCAGAGATAAGGTCGATTTTCCTTCACCGGCCAGTGCTGAGGTTACCATCAATGATTTGTAGGACGCAGTGGGACCTTTCAGTAGTTGAATATTGGCATAAATGAGGTCTAGTGCTTCTCTAAGGGGTTTCCACTGAAATAAGTCAGGCGTTGACAGCTCTTGGACCCCTTTTTGATAAAACGGTAGGGCAGCAAGTGCTTCCCTTGCGTCAGCTTGGGTTAATTCAGGCAAAGTACCCAGTAGCGGCAGGGGGATATGCTCACCCAAATCTTCTGAAGTATGGACTGTGTCATCAAGGGACTCACGAATCAAGACAGCAACGCTGCCTAAGAAAAGTCCCACGACTGTTCCGAGCAGTATGTTTCTGGCAATATTAGGGCTTATTTGCTCTCCGAGCTTTGGTGCTTCTACGATCTGCCATTCAAAAGCACCTCTGGCAATATCTAAACTCAGCTCCTGTCGGGCATCTAAAAGCTTTTGCAGAGTTGCCTGACGGATACTGACTTCTGGCTGTAAACGAGAATATTCCGCAATTAATTGAGGGAACTGCTTAATATCAGCCTCTAACTTCGCTTCTGTTTGTGCCAGACTTTTATCGCGGGCATTCAGACCCGCTAAACTATTTTGCGCCTGCGTAAGCTGTTTAGACAGATCTACCCCAGTGCTGCCGAGCTGTCCTTTAAGCAGAGTCAGGTCGCTACTGCTCGAAGCTCCTGGTCCGAGCACACGACCTTCTTCTTGGGCCAGTAAAGCCTGTTGGTCTTGAAGCTGTTTCTTAAGATCTTGAATGGTGGGATGATCTGAGGTCAACTGCTGTTGTTGTTGGGCCAACTCTAGTTCAGTTGCCTGGATCCGATTGAGTAATGCTTGATAGCGGGGGGACTCAGTTAGTTTAGTCGACTCAATTGCTTGGCTAGGTGACAAATTAATCTGCCGCTGTAAGGTTTGGTAGCTAGCAAAGGCTTCTCTATATTGAGCTTTGAGAGACTCACGTTCTCGTTGAATTTCTGCTAGCTGAGCTGCTACTACTCCGGCTTGCTCAGATGGATCGATGACGTTTTCACCACGGCGGAAGGTCTGCAACGCAGTTTCTGCTTCCTGAACGCTCTTGCGAATTTTGGGTAATTGAGAATCGATAAACGCTAAGCCCTTCGATAACCTCAGCTTTTGTTGTTCTAGATTATAGACTTGGTAAACGGATAAAAGTGTCTGCAAGACACGCTGAGTTTTGGCTGGATCGTCACCAACATAGCTTGACGATAGGACACTGGTAGCAACCTTACCTTCGCCGGTTCTATCAACACCATAAACAGGGGAAACGTCAAGGGCAAGCTGAAGTTCTTCGACAGACATATCACGGTAATCTTGCTGAAGCAAATCAACGGCTTGTTGAAGGAGCTTTGAACTGCGCAGGACTTGAATCTGGGTATTCGTGTCTACCTGTAAATTAGAATCTGTAATTTCATCTTTAGTCGTCGCCTGCCCACTCTGTTGTGGCCTAGCCCGGTAATTAGATTCTACGAGAATACGCATTGCACTCTGGTAGAGGGGCTTCGATCTGATGGTCAATATAATAGTGGCACACAGGACGGCAGCCAAAGTGCCGAGGAACCAAAGCCGACGACGAAAGAGAATGGCAAGCAAATGACCGTAACCCCAGTCTTGCTCTTTAACGTCAGTGTTTTCAGGTTTGACAATGATTCCAGACACGGTTAAGTCCTAATGTTACGATTTTATACCTGCAAGCTCATGAACCAGTGACTTGTCACAAAATTGCTCAATAATCTGATCTATATTTTGGAAAAATATCTGTTCTGAGAAGTTTGATAAGGCATGCTCCCGAATTTCGGCATAGTTCCAAGAGACTGTCTGAAATTGATGAACGACTTTCTGAATCGAAGCAGCCGTCTGATGCTCAAAAAAGAGGCCTGTTTGACCTGGGACTTGAGTATCTAAAACGCCACCAGCACCATAAGATATGACGGGTGTGCCGCTAGCATTCGCTTCAATGGGAACCAGCCCGTAGTCCTCTAATGCAGCGACTAAAACAGCTTGAGCATGAGCCATTAAATGAGTGCGCCTAGCATCAGGAACGTATCCTAAAAATTTAATGTTTGAGCTGGCGCTTGCTTCTAATCGTTCGCGCTCTGGGCCTTCACCAATAATTTTAAGGGGAAGACCTAGAGTATTGAATGCTTCTATGATTATATCAACGCGCTTATAACTCAGCAAACGTGAACAGACTAAGTAGTAATCTTGCTTTTGATCGGAGAAGGAAAATTTCCCTGCATCGATAGGATAATTGACAACGATCGCATCCCTAGAGTAAGTTCTCTCGATTCGGTCTGCTACCGTCGTTGAGTTTGCAATATATAGGTCGGGTTCTTTTGCATAAGTCAAGTCAGTTTTTCTCATGGCTTTCAAAAAAGGTTGAACCAATGAATAGACTATTTGATAACCAGAGAAAGTCTTTAGGTAGGTGTCGGTATCCCACAAAAAACGAGTAACGTTGTGGCAAAAGCAAATATGTTTTGCTTGGGGATGCTTACGGATTCCCTTAGCAAAGCTAGTACTGCTGCTGATTAATAGATCATATTGCTGTAGGTCGAGTGCCCGAAATGCTGGGTAGTAAAACGGAGCCATGAGTCTGAAGTATTTTGTTGTACCCGGAATTTTCTGTAAAATGGTCGTCTGGACAGCTCTATCCCCTAGCGAAATTGTTTTTGGGGGATCGTAGAGTGATGTGTAAACATCGGCATTAGGAAAATGCTGGCATAGTAGCTCAAAAACACGCTCTGCTCCTCCGCGTTGAGTAAGATAGTCATGGACTAGGGCGATTTTCATGAGTATGGGGCGCAGTAGGTTCCTGAGTGCTCAGATACTTGTGGTCAGAGGCCAATGAGGAAAATAGATTAGACCATATTAGAGGAATTTCGACCTTAGTCTACAAGATTTGCTTCATAGACCTGCAATCAACGTAATTCTGCCTGTTCTTTGTATCTGTTTGATACTTACCACACAACCGACTAATCTGGCGCTATTTTGAGATACAGGAATAGACGATTCTACTGATTTCTGCTGACGGCTTAGAATGAATAATTGAAGCGTAACAACCGCAGCTTGAATGACTAATGAATAGTGGCCCACTTATATTTGTGATATGACTGATCGTAATAAAAGACGACTCGCATAGATCAATGGCATGAAGAATGATGACCTTCAATTATATTATTCAGCTAGAGACCGGAGCCGAGTACATGTTATGGATGCTCACAGCATTATGAGTAAAGGTTGTTTTGCTTGTAACTTAGTATACTGTCCGATTTTTTGAATCGCCACATTTGTGATAGTCATGACGGAGCTTATGCCGCTTTTGTCTAGAGCTGATAGTTTTGAGCCTGTGTTGTAAAGAGGTGAGCATAGGTACCGTTTAGGGCCATTAACCCATCATGGGTGCCGTGTTCAATGATGGTACCCTGTCCCATGACATAGATGTAGTCCGCTAATTTAACCGTTGAAAGCCGATGGCTGATCAAAATCGCTGATTGATCTTGAATCAGTTGCCGAAATTGCTGAAACACTTCAAATTCAGCTTTGGGGTCCATCGCACTGGTTGGTTCATCTAGAACGATAATCTGAGATTCTCTCAAAAAAGCACGGGCCAGGGCAATTTTTTGCCATTGACCAATACTCAGTTCTTCTCCTTCGTCAAACATTTTACCCAGGACTGTATTGTATCCCTGGGGTAGACCTGCAATAACGTCGGCAGCACCGGAGCGAGATGCGGCATGCTCGATGCTTTGGCTTTCAAGGGACAGATCGATATTGCCTAGCCAAATATTATCCAGGGCCGTGAAGTGGTATTTTGCATAGTCTTGAAAAATGACGCTGATCTGTCGCCTGAGGTCTATGGCGCTAAAGTTGCGAAGATTGATGCCATCAATGGTGATTTCACCCTGTGTCGGGTCATAGAGACGGCATAAAAGTTTGATGAGGGTCGTTTTGCCGGAACCATTTTCACCGACGAGGGCAACCACCTCTCCGGGACGTACTTTGAATTGGACGTCGTGAATGGCTTGGCGCTCTGTTGTTCCGTATTGAAAACTCACATGATTGAATTCAATGCCGGTGCGAAAGGGCGTAGGTATGGGATACGGGTGGTCTGGTTCTATGACCCTAGGCTTAAGGTCTAGGAACTCATACAAGTTAGCAAGGAATAGATTGTCTTCATAGAGTCCTGAAATGCTGCTCAGGAGAGCGCTGAGGTTGTTTTGGCCCTTTTGCAGGGCTTGATAGTATAAAACAAGATCACCGAGCTGTAATGTGCCTTTGAGGGTCTGATAGACGATAAAGCTGAAGATGGCAAAGACAAAAATGCCAGCACCGGCCTGAGCACCAAAGTAAGCGGCAGAACGCTTGGATGCGATCGCAAGCTTCTCTCGATACAGTCGCCGCCTTACCTTTTGGTATCGTTTACTAAACAGCGCCCCTAGCCCAAACAGGCGAATCTCTTTGGCAAACTGATCCGACGTAAGCATCCAGCCTAAATACATAGATTGGCGCTCTAGCTGCGTGCGACGACGCTGCCATTGATATAGGATTCGCGAGAAAATCAGGCGCACAAAGACTGCGGGAATGGCTGCAACACCGAGGGCCACAATCGCGCCCCAGTGTAAAGACAGCAGCAGCCCCACCATCGCAGCGAGAGAGATGCCATTTTGACCTGCTTGCGCCAGGTGATTCAGAATGAGGGTGGGGCGATAGGGTGCCTCTTGCTGGGCACGCTGCAGCGTATCGTAATATCGCGGGTTCTCATAATATTCAAGATCTGCTTCAATGGCACGAGCATGAATAATGCCTTGCATGTAGTCGGTGACCCGCTGGGCATGGGCCGTATTCACCAGCTCAGAGAGCGAATCACAGAGGGTGATCAACATCGTCACTAGAGCCGCCAACCCTAGCAAAGGTAGAATGCCTTGAAACGCAGCCTCTTGATTGCTTGTCTTTAGATTGGTGGTCACGGCATCCACCACCAGTTTGGCTAGATAAATGGCCCCTAGCGGCAAGATGCCCTGAATAACCACGAGCGTGACACGAGCCACCGTCCAGCCCGGACTGCTCTGCCATACCAGTTTGAGGGCTGGCACGAGCCGATTCATCTTTTTTAAATTTTGAAGCGGCGATCTAATAAATTGCATAAAGGAGCCTAGACCTGGGACAGGTTTGGCGACTCAACGTTTTGACTCACTAAATCGACCAACTCAGGTAGGAGATCTAAAGACATCTGTCGCTGTAAACGCCGCAACGGGACATGAGTGAGCAAACTTGCACATTGGTGTAGATGAGCACTGCGGAAATCAGGTGCATTCAATAACCCCACGGCACGAGAATGTCTGATCAACTCTTGAAACGCATCCTGAAGCGAGATAGGGGTAATTTGATGCTGCGCTCCGGTATCGAGCACATAAATGCAGTGCAACGGCACAGGCGTCTGACAAAAATCGTGGCCGACGCTGCGCGCCAGCTTGATGCTGTGTGAATTTAATAACGGAAAACGATCAGAGGCGTGTCCCAAAGAGAGAGCCGCATCCGGCATCAGCTTAATTTGGGGATAACTGGGCACCACGCAGGGCGGCGTTGTCTCCACCTTAATCGCCATCACATCATCGGTGATCAAGCGCTGCCCCCGAGAATAGAATAGCTCTGCCAAGGTAGATTTCCCCCAGCCAGAGTTACCCATAAACGCAACGGCTTTATCTTGCAGCACCACACAACTTGCATGGAGCACCAATCGTCCTCGCTGCCGCAAAAGGATAGACATCAGAGGCCCAAGGATCAGAGGCCGCAGCAGCCCATCATCAATATCTGAACAGGGCTGTACCACAATTTCTGTGCCGTAGCGAACCTCGAAGCTAGCCAACCCGTCCACATCTCCTCTAAAGTAGTCGCCCCGGTTTGAGGGCACACTATCCTCAATGAGGTCAGTCAGTCGAATCAGAACATCTGGAGATGGCTGAGCCTCTATTGGGGGTAACTCAACAAACCGCTTCTCTGAGCCAATAGTTAGGCTGTAGGCCTGATAAAAGTACATACTTCCAACGAGTTTAATCCCGGCTATTGGATCAGCTTTTAGCTTCAAGCATACCCAAATAACGTGAGTTTCTAGCTTGGGTGAACAATCCAGAAAGTTAAACAACAAAAAATTCACCAAAACCATGATGGTTTTGGTGGGATTAGAAATTGTATAAATTTAACCTTGGCCTAGTACATCTATGAAGACTTAGATTGCTAACAATCAAAAATCTGACTTGAGTGACGGAACTACCCCCCAAGATCCGTCGAACCAGTCAAAGATTGCTTAAGGTCGAGGATTAGGATTGATAATGCCATCTATTGAACCGGTTGAGCCGATATCGATGGATACATTGGAACCGCCGAGCATGACAGTATCTCCTGCAGGTGAGGGACCAAAGGCACGAGTAATAGTCTCTACGTTGCCGTGACGGATTAATTTAGGGGACTGGTAAGCGCTTTTCATAGATATAAAGCTCCTCAATTATGAATTTAGAGTAAGGATTGAAGCATAATGTTAGCTTGTTTTATTGAAAAAAACAATGTAATGCACCGTTTTTCTTAAGGTAGCCCTATCAAGTCAGTCAATCAAAGCTAATCTTGACTCTGGTGGAGCGTCTTGAGAAGGCTATCTAAGCGGTCGGGTGGGCAACAGTCAATGAGTGCATCAAAAACCTCTGAGAACCTGGCGGCGGTTTCACCGAGGGTCGGACTCATATCCCACACATCTTGAACCCATTCTCGCGCAGTCTCATCGACAAAGATGAGGCGCTCAAGGCGCTCTCTCGCTTCATTGTTTGATTGAGGCATACGCTACCAAGTGGGGTCACTAAACAGATTGATGGTGAGTTGAGGGTGTCCCGGCGGAACTGAGCTGATGCAGCAACAGCGATCGCCCAGTTCTTCAATCTCGACTTCACAGGCATGGCAAGATCCCATTAAACACCCTGTGGGGATGGTAATGCCAGCCCGCTCGGCCACGGTCAATAATCCTTCACCGACTTGGGCTTCGACGGTGACGTTATCCGGCAAGAAACAAACGGAGACACTCACAATGGCAATTCTGTAAAGAACGACAAGGCAGAGACCTGCCCCCTATGTTTCCCACTGTAATCTAGCTAATAGCTAATCTGCAGCGTCACGGCAGACCGAACCTCTTGCTCACCGCCGATGACGGGTTGAGGAGCCATGACAGCTTCTCCCTGCAGCTTTGTATCACGAGAGAATTGTTGTCTCTCCAGTACCGGTGGCGAGGCTCCATTAACTTGAATGCTGACAATCTCTTTGGCGGTGAAGCCGAGGGCGTCTAAGACAACCTTGGCTTGCGTTTGGGCCTCTTGGGTGGCACTGCGGAGGGCGTCTTGTTGGGCGGATGCGATCGCCGCTTCGGTTGCCATAAACGAAACCCCATCAATGCGGCTGGCTCCCGTTTTAACAGCTTCATCCATCAAGACTCCGGCCTTATCGATAGAGGTCTGGAAACTAACGGTGTTTCGGCCCTGGTAGCCGACCAGGGTTTGTTTGTTATCAGTGTATTGATACTCTGCATTGAGGCTAATGCCCGTCGTCTGCAGCTTATCAACCTGTCGCAACTTCAAAAAGGCAACTACCGCATTAGAGCGACGGGCCACCTCTTTCTGAACACCGTCAGCCGTTTTGCCCTGCACCTCGACCCCTAAGTTAATCGTTGCCAAGGTGGTGGGGATATTCTTCACACCTTGTCCAGAAACCGTCAGGGTTTTGAGCAATTGCTCTTGCGCTATTGCAGGCAGCGGTGCGATTAAGCTCAGCATCATGGCGATAGGCAGTAATGTTGAACGGAAGGAAGATGACGAACGGAAAAATGTGGGCAACCC
>JBAUJD010000163.1:0-10798 GCA_049683515.1 Thermosynechococcaceae cyanobacterium
ATATAAATGACCTCTGTGGGTTGAAGGCTATATTGCTTGAGCAGTCGTCTCAGAATGCGTGCTTTGCCCAATAAGCCGTGCCCTGCATGGATAAATTGAAAGAGCGAATTGAGTCCGTTGTCTTTTAAAACAGTCTCTACGGTTGCTTTGGCATTAGAGGTGACAATCCCTAGACAATACTCTTGCTCTAGTTCAATGAGCGCCTCGCTGATGCCGTCAAAGACCTGGAGTTTGGGGCTAAGCGCTCTGACCTCTTGACGCAGCCTGTTCAAAAAAAACGGTAGTTGCCAACGGGCAACAGGGATCTGTTGGATTAACTCCCGCGAACTGAGCGATCGAATCAGTGGGATTTGATGGGGTTCAATCGGAGGGTAGCCGTATCGATCGGCTAGATGATTGGTGGCCTCAATGAACACCTCAAGGGAGTCTGCAATGGTGCCGTCAAAGTCGAAAATAAGAAGCTTCATGGTTGTCCCATTTTGAGCTGGGGCCATCGCCATTCCATTAGTTTGGTTATGCCATAGATCAATAGACAGCCTGCAGCATTAGCAATAGCATCCCCAGCGTCCAGATATCGTCCCGGCACCCACCATTGGGCGATCTCTAAAATAATCGAATAGCAAAACAGGCCGATCAGGAGCGTTCGATAGCGGCCGGTATATCTAAAGGCAAGGTAGAGGGCTGCTGAGAGTACAGACCAGCACAGCACATGCAAAAACTTGTCAGGACTGTGCTGAAAGACCTCGGCGGGCTTGGGGATTAAAGACTGATGGGTTGCGATCGCAAGCAGCAGCCCAAACAAAAACTTAAAGACCATCAACACGTCCACTCAATTCCTTAGTGCTGTTCTTGAGAACCATAGATCACAACCAAAAGTCTGTCCTTTATTATTGTGCCTTCCTCTGGCCTGCGACTATACAACAGTCGTCGTACGCAGAACACCCATGAGGCCAAAAGACCGAACCAAATCAAGGAATACCGTGGATAACGACCCAGGATTGTTAATATGAGCCTTGGGCTTACCCCATTTTGCCGTCTGTTAATAAGAAGCTAGTGCTCAAGAACCTCAGCATTCAGTCAAAAACAACGCTCATGTTGTTGGCCGTCAGCGTCACCTCGATTGTTGCGATCGCAGCCATTGGCTACAACAGCGGCAAAAGTGCCCTTCAACGCAGCATCTTTAACCAGCTCACTAGCTTACGAGAAGCCAAGATCCAAGAGCTAGAAGCCCTCAACGAACGTGCAGACCAGCAAATTAATATTCTGAGCATTGATCCCACCCTTGTTCAAGCGGCACAGGGCTTAAAGACAGGCTACCGTGACCTGTCAACAGCCACCATTGCACCCCAGTGGGATGCTGCCATTCGTCAGTATTACCAGCAGAAATTTATTCCTAAGCTGGCCGTTAATGTAAAGGGCGAGCCGGAAGCCGCCACCTATGAACCCAAACAGATCCAAGATCGCTATCTGCAGTACTACTACACCATTCAATCCGACGACTTTGACGTCAAAGCCAAGATAGATAACCCCCAAGATGGCAGCACCTTTAGTAAGGTGCACCAGCAGTTTCACCCCTTCATGCGGGACTATGCCGAAGCCTTTGGGCTTGAGGATCTCTTCCTTATTGATCCAGAAACCGGCAACGTGTTTTATAGCGTCTATAAAGGCGTTGACTTTGGGACCAACCTCAAAACAGGTTCATTCTCAGAGAGCGTCCTGGCGAAGGCGTTTCGGAAAGTACGAACCCAAGGCGATCGCCAATTTGTCGCCTCCATTGACTACGAACCCTACCGACCGTCCTACAACGACCCCGCCTCAATTTTAGCCACCCCCATCTATCAAAATGGTACGATGATCGCGATTTTGGCAATTCAGCGCTCATCGAAAGAGCTGAACGATATTATGACCAGTCGTGCCAAGTGGAAAGAGGTGGGCCTGGGGCAATCCGGCGAAACCTATCTCGTCGGCCCCGACTACCTGATGAGATCGGACTCTCGTTTCTTAAAAGAGGCACCCAAAGCATATTTTGCCGCGCTCAAAGAGCAGGGCATTGATGATGCTCAAATTGAGCGAATTCAAGAGCAAGACTCCACCATCTTGCTTCAAGAGGTTAAAACCCAAGGTGCAGAAGCCGCGCTACAGGGCCAACGGGGCACCCGCGTGATTACCGATTATCGGGGAGTGTCCGTTTTGAGTGCCTATGCCCCGCTCACCGGCGACCTCAACTGGGCCTTACTCGCTGAGATTGATGAAGCAGAAGCCTATGCGCCCATTCAAGAGTTTCAGAAGCGGGTTTTGATCGCGACCGTCGTCATTATTGTCTTGATTACGCTCGCCGCCATGCTGATGTCCCATTTGTTTGTGCGTCCGATTCGGCTCTTAAATCAAGGGTTTCAAAAGTTCAGCAAGGGAGAAACCAATGTCAAAGTCACCATTGACTCTAAGGATGAATTTAATGAGTTAGCGCAGTCTTTTAATGAAATGGTGCAAACGCTCAATCAGAAAACGCGCCAGCTTCAAGAGACCAGTCAAGAGAACGAAAAATTACTGCTCAGTATTCTGCCCGAACCAGTGGCTCATCGTCTCAAAGGCGGCGAAGACAAAATTGCCGACAGCTTCTCCAGCGTGACGGTGCTGTTCGCCGATCTGGTGGGATTTACGGACCTGGCAGAAGCGGTGTCTGCCGACGAAATAGTCGCGCTCCTCAATGACTTGGTGAGCGCCTTTGATGATGCCGCAGAGCGGCACGGGGTTGAGAAGGTGAAAACCATTGGCAGTGGCTACATGGCCGTGAGCGGCCTCTCGATTCCCCGCATTGATCACACGAAACGAGTGGTGGATTTTGCCATTGAAATGGCACAGATTGTCCAGCGGTTTAATCAGACGCGCCAGACCCAGCTTGAGGCTCGGATTGGCGTCAATGCCGGTCCTGTTGTTGCGGGAGTGATTGGACGTAGTAAATTTATTTACGATTTATGGGGCGATACGGTTAATATTGCTCACCAGATGCAAACGGAAGGGCAGGGCAACTCGATCCAGGTCACGACCAATGTGTATGAGCCACTCAAAGACTTTTACGACTTCCGTCACCATCGTCTAGAGTCAGGTCTGCATAATGATGAACTAGAAAGTTGGATTCTCAAGGTGTGAACTGCTCTCGAATCCATTGCCTCACTGTTTTAGCCCAACTGGTTTCTCCCATGTTGGGTGCCTCGTTCATAAAATGCTGAATCCTTTCGGCGGTTACCTGCGGTAATGCTTGCGATCGCTCCATTGCTTGATACTCACCTTCTATCCACCACAAAATGGTGATGTGCTCACCATCAAATCGCCAGACTTCAGGCACCTTAAGCACCCCATAAATGGGCAATCGCGGTAGGGAGGGATTGGTAATATCCACTTCAATGGCAAGATCGGGGGGTGGATCAACTTGTAGATCTAGCTCCATTTTGCCTTGAATACGGCCTTCATTTTGAATGTAATAGCATTCATCAGCTTCAACGCCCTTGGCTAAATCCTGCCGCTGCCAGGTCGAAGCACCCAGGCTGCGAATCTCAACATCCATCTCTTCGGTCACAATTTCTACCAAACGCCCTAACCACCGTTTATAGCTCTCATGGGGGGGAAGGGGCATCAAAATCTCCAATAAACCATCGTCGTAGGTGAGACGTTTCCCAGGTTGTCCTTCTAAGTCTTGCCTCAGAGCCTGATAGGTGTCCCAAGCAATGCCCTCCAAAAGAAGTCTCTGTGAGGGTGGGCTGAGGGGGCGTTGAGGGCTGAGGAGAGTGACCATCAGATTGCTGCTGTCAGAGGATGTATCTTTTTCAAATCCCAAAAATGGGATGGCGGTTGTAGAGCTGCCAACCCATTGGTATCCAGTTTAATTCATTATTCTTTGGCATCACTGTTCGGGTCACCCATACTCAGGTCACCAATAGCCTTTACAATGCACCGAAGACAGTTTTCTAGAGCGATTTTGCAGCAAGAACGATGATAAACGCAATCCTTCAGCGGCCTTGGCTCCTGTGGAGTATCGGGTTGACGGTGTTCTTTCCCCTCGCGATGGTGGCCCTCAATGAGGGCATTTTTAAGCTGCAGCGACAGGGGAAAGCGCTGGCTCAAACGCTCAAAATTATTCGCAATTGGGTATTGCCCACCTTCGTTGTCTTTTTGTTTGTCACCCAGGTGATCGGGCTAAACCCCGATCTAACACCCATTCGCCTCGTCCAAACGCTGCTGCTGCTAGCAACCCTGATTATGGCCTTATCCCTGATCAATATTTTGCTCTTTGTCGAAGCGGGCTCGAATACTTGGCAGGCCCAAGTCCCTAAGCTGCTCAGAGATTTAGTCCGTTTTGTCCTGATTTTGGTGGGGACAGCGTTGGTCCTCTCCATTGTCTGGAAAACCGATTTAGGTGGCTTAATTACGGCCTTGGGCGTCAGTTCTATTGTCATTGGTTTGGCGCTTCAGGATACGCTCGGTAATGTGTTCTCAGGCATTGCGCTTCTGTTTGGTCGTCCGTTTAAGGTGGGGGACTGGCTCCAGCTTGGCGATACGGTGGGCAAGGTCAATGAGGTGAACTGGCGGGCGGTGCATCTGATGACGCGGGAGCAAGAGATGCTGATTATTCCCAACTCTGTGCTGGCGAAGGAAATTTTCAAGAACTACAATCGCCCGATCAAAATGCATGTAGAGCCGATAGATGTCGGATTTTCGTATAACGATCCGCCGAATAAGGTGAAGCGGGTAATGATGGAGGTGGCGCTGGCAACCAAGGGCGTGCTGGAGAAGCCGCCCCCTGTGATTCAAACCATTAACTACAACGATTCATCGATTGATTATCGGGTGCGCCTATTTCTGAATGACTATTCAAAGGTGCCCCAGATTCGAGATGAGTTTATGACGCGGGTTTGGTATGCGGCCCATCGCTATGGCCTGAATATTCCATTCCCGATTCGGACGGTGTTTCATCAACAGGTGGAGCCTGTGAATCGTGAAATGGAGCGATCACGGGTGCTGGAGGAGTTGCGATCGCTTCCCTCCTTCGCCATGATTGACCCCGATACGCTCACAGATCTGTTGCCCGATATCGAGATCAGAAACTTTGGCGAGGGAGAAACGGTGATTCGCCAGGGCGACGTGGGAGTCAAACTCCATTTGATTCTGAAGGGCCGGGTCAAAGTGAGCGTCAACAGTCGCGGCATTGATGCAGAGATCGACCGTTTTGAGCGGGGTGAATTTTTTGGCACCCTAACCCTATTAACCAATGAAGCGAATCCTAATACAGTGGTGGCTCTCGAAGATCTAGAAGTTGCGGTCTTTGAAACAGAGGCTCTCCATATTATGCTGGCTCGGACTCCTCGCCTAGCACAAGAAATGGGGGCCGTGATTGAAGCACGCCGAAATGCGATCGAGCTAGCCAAACAGTCGCCGTCTCGAATCAGTTAAGTCTGCTTGGCGGCAATGTTCCCAAAAGGGGTGATTGACAAATCTCGTAGTTGAAACCTACGGATTTACTGGCTCCCAGAAAGCATCATCCCTTAGCAAGACAGTGCCCTCCTCCGTTGTCAAATTAGAGCGACAAAACGATGTTTTTGGCTATAGCCGAGTTAGACGATTTTGCAAAATCTCTACCTGCTTCTCAGCCTCAGCCAAAGCATCTCGCGCACCCTGCACCACCTCAGCGGGTGCCTGATCAACAAATTTTGAGTTCTGCAACCGTCCAGAAAAAGACTTTACCTCCCCTTTTGCTTTGTTGAGATCCTTCTCAATTTTGGCCTTGAGAGCATCGACATCCACCACACCGCTGAGGGGGATCAACACCTGAACGGTTCCCTCAACCCCCACAATGGTTTGGGTCAGTTCTCCCTCTAATGCTGGCGTAATGCTTAGGGACTCAATCTTGCCCAGATCTTTAATGTAGGCTTGGCCTGCCGTTAGGGTTTGGCGTTCACGATCGCTGTCACTCTGCAAAATCACCTTGATCGGCAAACTGGGCTTGATATTTGCCTCAGCCCGCAGATTCCGAATGGTGCGAATCATGCCAATCAAAAGCTCAAATTGTTCTTCAGTGGCGTCATCCACAAACTGTACTGACTCCAGCCGACCAGAAGACGCTAGCTGTGACTCAGAAGGCTCTGGCAGTATTGCCTTGGGGTCTTCGGCCACGGGTAAGGCCGATGTATCAATGACGTTCGGCTCTGCAATCACTTTATTCTTCCATTGCGTCACTGTCTCTATTGTTTGCTCACGATTTTTCTTCCAGAGTAGTTTGGTGTAAACAAACTGGAGAGTGATGAATAGGCCCAGGAGTTGCAAGAGGGGTCTGGTAAGAGGCAGGTGGTTGATGGTGGTGAGTACAGCGTCTGCGATCGCAATCCCGACAAACCCCGAAATAATTAAGACCAGCGTAATCAGACCTTTCTGATGTTCATTCGAAAACCGAGCGATCGCCTCAGGTATCTCTAACAGTCGCTCCGCAACAACCCGCCAGTCTTCGCCATTGAGTGACGCCATTGGCGTTGTCAAACCACCAGAACTCGACGCCGCTAGCGCCTCAAATGCCGCTGCCGGTGGGATTGCCGCAGCATCCAAGTGAACCGATGCCGCTTCTGGATAAGCTTGACAGGCGAGGTAGTGCCCTGCTTCTGCCTGAGTTAGCGTTTGCCAAATTTCTTCGGTAATGTGGGGCATGAAGGGATGCAGCAGCTTCAGCGTTCCCTCTAGAACAAAGGCCAGGGTCTGCTGAGCTACTCTCTGAGAGGCTGTACCCTTTTGCCGGAGGCGAGGCTTGACCAGCTCGATATACCAGTCACACAAGTCGCCCCAGATAAATTCGTACAGCCCCTTTGAGGCTTCGCCTAAGCCATAGGTGTCAATCTGCTGACGGGTTTGGGCCACCAAGCGATGAAATTTTGAAAGGATCCAGCGATCTGCTAATTCTAGATCTTGTGTGCTTGGATAGCCCAATTGTGCCGGGGTTTGATCCTCTAGGTTAAGCAACACAAACCGGGATGCATTCCACAGCTTATTGGCAAAGTTGCGAGAGGCTTCCACCGACGATGACTCATCGGTTTTGCGATCGTAGTCGAGGCGGATATCCTGTCCGGCCCCAGCGACCTCACGAATCAGCGTGTAGCGCAGGGCATCAGTCCCGTACTTGTCGATCAACACCAGTGGATCAATGCCGTTGTTCTTCGACTTCGACATTTTCTGGCCCTTCTCATCTCGGACCAGCCCATGAATATACACGTCTTTGAAGGGCATCTGCTTTGTAAAATGGCCTCCCATCAGCGTCATCCGCGCCACCCAGAAAAAGATGATGTCAAAGCCCGTTACCAACGTACTGGTGGGATAGTAGGTGGATAGGTCTGCCGTCTCTTCCGGCCATCCCATCGTTGAAAAAGGCCACAGTCCTGAAGAGAACCACGTATCTAAGACATCCGGATCTTGCTGGAGCTGAACCTGATCGCCAAACTGTTCTTTGGCTTTGTTCCAAGCCTCAGCCTCATCGTGCGCCACGACAAAGGGCGTATTCTCTCGAACCTCTCCCTCCGTTTCGCTCACCGCATACCAGGCTGGGATCTGATGCCCCCACCAAAGCTGCCGAGAAATGCACCAGTCGCGGAGGTTCTCCAGCCAGTCACGATAGACCTTTGTCCAGCGATCCGGCACAAAGTTGGGGGACTGCTGCTCGTTGAGGAACCTGAGCGTATCGGCTGCCATCGGCCCTGTTTTGACAAACCACTGGGTTGAAATCAGTGGCTCAACCGGAACTTTGCCGCGATCGCTATAGGGCACACTATGGCGATAGTCTTCAGTCTTCACTAGAAAGCCATCATCCTGTAACCGCTGAATGACATTCTTGCGGGCTTCAAATCGATCTTGCCCCTCAAACGGTCCAGCATTCTCATTGAGCCGACCATCCTTATGCATGATGTTGATCAGCGGCAAATTATGGCGCTGTCCCATGGCAAAGTCATTGGGATCATGGGCAGGGGTGACCTTCACGCAGCCAGTCCCGAACGCTGGATCGACATGCTCATCCGCCACGATGGGAATCTCTCGATCCATAATCGGTAGCCTTAGCCGCTTACCGATAAGATTTTTATAACGATCATCATGGGGATTGACCGCCACTGCCGTATCCCCCAGCATTGTTTCGGGTCGCGTTGTCGCCACCTCCACAGTCCCGGAGCCATCGGTTAGGGGATAACAAAAATGCCACAGATGACCGTCAACCTCTTGATTTTCAACCTCTTGATCGGACACCGCTGACTGACTGGCGGGGCACCAGTTGACCATATAATTACCGCGATAAATCAGTCCCTCGTCATACATACTCACAAAGGCTTCTCGCACAGCCTTCGATAGCCCTTCATCCATCGTGAACCGCTCCCGCGACCAGTCCACTGAGACCCCTAGGCGGCGCTGCTGGTTGACAATTTTGCCACCAGATTCAGCTTTCCATTGCTTTGCTTTCTCCAAAAAGGCATCACGGCCAATCTCGTAGCGTGTTTTCCCTTCTGCCTGGAGCTGTTTTTCTAAAATAGAATGCACGGCAATACTGGCGTGATCGGTCCCCGGTAGCCACAGGGTATTGCGACCCAACATGCGGTGGTAGCGCACCAGTACATCAATTAACGCGCTTTCGAAGGCATGGCCCATGTGTAGAGAACCCGTCACGTTCGGCGGCGGAATCACGACGCAATAGGGTTCACCCTTGTGATCGGGGTCAGCGGTGAAAACTCCATTGCTTTCCCAGGCTTGCTGCCACTTAGCTTCAGTGCTAGCAGGGTCATATTGACTTGAAAGGGTGGACTCAGTGGCAATCATAAATAGGCTTTAGGTGAGGCTATCCTCCTGATTTTGCCACATTCACGCGGAGGAAAGCAGGAGTGTCATCTTGGCGACCCTAGTGTCACGGCAGGCTCTACACGACAGTGACTCGCTCAGCACATTTTGGCTCCGCCTCAATAAACTGATTGATCCGATGGTGCCCTCTTCAAGAATAGGCACACCGAAACCCTGCAAAATGCTGTCGCGTTTGGGGATAGTACCAGTTGCGAAACGCACCGCGCAGCACCGGAGCCTGCGTGGCCCAACTCCCGCCCTTCAACACGCGATGCTGATCATCAAAGTAAGCCTGTGAATATCCCTCGTAAGGGAAACTAATGTAGCCCTCATAGGGATGAAACCAAGTCTCCGTCCATTCCCACACATTACCGATCAGATCAAAGCAGCCCATCGCACTTTGTCCCCGGGGGTATTGATCAACCGGCGTTGTTTTCCCCTGTTCTCCACCAAAGTTGCATAGCAAATGACTCGGATATGATTCCCCCCAGGGATAGGTGCGGCGGCACTGCTGCTGAGGATCCCAGCTTGCCGCTTTTTCCCATTCCGCCTCGGTCGGCAGTCGTTTGCCCACAAACCGGGCATAGGCGTCGGCCTCAAACCAGCTCACCCCACACACCGGATGCGCCAATTGATCGGCCCCCTCTGTTGCTAACGCCCAGTAAAGTGGGTGTGAAACGGGATGATCTTGCAACCATGCCCAGCCTCGCTCAGACCACCATTGACGATGGGTATAGCCCCCGGCTTCCATAAACTGAAGATAGTCTCCACAGGTGACAGGGGTTCGGTCAATCCAATAGGTGTCTAAGTCAACGATATGCGCGGGCTTTTCATTATCAAGCGCCTCTAAACCATCATTGCCACACACAAAAGGACCAGCACTGATGCGTACCATATCCGTTGTGATCTGCTGCACATCAGACTGACAGCGCTGAAGGATTGCCTGTTGTAGAGTAGTAGTCCTAGGAGCTTCACCCAAAGCCCTTGGAAACCGGTCTTCTAGGGGCTGTAGTTGAATATGACTGGTTCGAGCGGCCTTGAGCTGATGGAGATTGAGCACCCAAGTAATCGTTTCGCAATGCTGGCTCTCATGCTGAAGCAGCCATAGCCATAGCCAGCCCTGTTTTTCGATGGGTGCATATTCTAAAGCATCAAAAACCTGACGCCGAATCTCACTGAGATAGTCACAAATTTCTGCAAATGAAGGAAGCTGCTGACGCAGTTCTTTGGGCAGGCCATCGGCAGCAAACAACCGCCGATACTCAGGAAATAACGGCTCCTGTTCCGATGCCTGCTCTAGCAGCCATAGCCCTTCTGTAAAACCAATGTGGCCCAAATGCCATCCCACCGGACTAAAGTCTGGGTGGGCCTGTCGGTTCAATAAATCTGAATCAAGAGTCTCAAAGAGATGCAAGGTTTGCGATCGCGTCTGCTCATATCGCTGTCGGATCTCAATCTTGAGATCCATCAAGGAAAGCGTTTGAGAAGAAGGCATAGGAGACAACACTGGAGGACTACATTGCTGACGAACCGGTCCATCTATCGTAATCGCCCAGTGCCCCCAAGAATAGGGCAATGACCAAAGAGAAGTCTTCTAGAAAGCAAAGGAATGACCACAGCTACAGGTTTGTCTGGCATTGGGGTTACTAAAGCGAAAACTGCCGCCCATCAGATCTTCGGTGTAGTCGAGGGTGAGTCCCCTCAAATAAGGCCAGCTTTGAGGATCGACAACCACCTGAATCTCGCCACAGTCAAACACCTGATCCGATGCTTGAGCCGCAGCCTCAAACGACATTTGGTAGGACCATCCTGAGCACCCCCCCTGATGAACCGCGACCCGAAGAACGGTTGCGGTCTGGTAGGAGGGCTTTAACTTTAGCCGATTGATTTCACCAAGGGCAGTGGGACTCAGTTGAACCATAGAGATAGAGGCATAGACTAACGC